>DATJAQ010000326.1:0-9171 GCA_035516075.1 Terriglobia bacterium
CGTCGTCTTTGGCGAGCCAGGCCGAGCCTTTCACGTTGTAGTCTTTGAGCGTTACGCGCTTGCCCGTGACGCCGCTCGCGACCGCGCCGAGCCACTTGCCCGCCAGTAGAGTTGGGAGCTTGGCGTTCGCGGGCGCCGACGCCAGGTCAAAGTCGTAGCGCCGCGCATCGTACCCACCGGTCTGCTCGTCCCCGGCGGACTTGATTCCCGCCTGCGCGTCCCTCATGCCGTTCATGGTGGAGTTCAAGTAAGCCAACTCGATCGCCCCCGCGGTTGAAGTCCACTCAGGCGTGCCCGCACCCGTGGCGTTGCGCGGGAACACCGCGGTGCCGCCCGAGGCCTCGCTTCCGGTGCCGCTCTTCGGGCTGACATCGGTTTCCTGGCCGGTGATACTGTTGGGAGAAACATCCGCCTCAAGCGCATAGCTGAAGCCGTCGGAGGTGGATTTCTTGAACGATACGTGCATCGGCGACGCCGGCTGTTGGATGGAGTCGCCCAGCTTGGACATGGCGCCCGCGAGATCCGGCATGCCGTTGGCCGGCGCTGTACTGGGCTGGGAAGAGCTTGGGACCTCGTTCAAGGCCGCGGAGAATTGCTTCGCCTTGTTCCTCAAGCGATAGGCGATGAAGAAGCAACTGCCCATCACCACCACCATGCCGAGAGCGATCACGCCGACCACGGCGAGCACGATCTTGACGACCGGGCTTCCCCTGGGGCGCGCGGGCGCCGGAGCAACCGGAATGGGCCCCGGCGAAGGGGTTGCCGTGGGCGCGGCTGAAGCCTGCGGAGCCCCACACGCCGTGCAAAATGGGGAACCTTCCGCTATCGCCTTCCCGCAGCTCGTACAGAACTGGGCCATGGTTTTATCTCCTTCGGCTGTTTCGAGTCCGACTTGCTGAAGTCTACCACCCTTTTTGCGATCGGCGGCTGCGGTGAGGCGGTAGCGCCGGATTCAGGAAGTTTGTCGAAGCCGGCGCTCACAGTGCGCCGCTACCGGGGAGGCGCTTTCAAAAGGGGCCGCCGGCGATCCCCGCCTGCGCGGGGACTGGTCTACAATCGGCGTTAAAGCGGGACTCCGATGCGAACGGCGCCAGCGAACGCGACGACGCTCGATGGATGGGCCGGCTACGGGTTCAACTCTCGCCAGGCCAGATTCGCGACGCCTTCCGCGTTTGACGGCTTGTGCTCCGAAATGCGACTCTCCTTGTCAGAGCGCCTGCCGTAAGTAGAAGACATGCCGACACGCCCTCCGGCTATCAGCATCGCACCGTCATTGCCAGGCTGTACTCGAACAGAGTAACGTCTGCCACCTCTTGCGCGGCCAGCTTGAGTTCGTCGCTAATCTCCTCGGCGATATAGTCCGGCGGCAAGGGTGGGATTCGAGCCAATACGGTCGCTCTGCGCGCGTTATTGAGGCGCGAGCCGGCACCGCAACTTGGCGGCCTATTCCCGATCCTTCGCGATGAGCTCGCGGACGGCGGCGGCCAGGTGGTGGGGCACTTTCATTACGGTTTCGCCGGCTTCGCCGAAGGCTGCTTCATCTTCGGCCACCGCTTCTTCCGGCCTCTGCTGCTCGTAGTGAGCCAGAACGCGTCGAACTCTCTTTTCGTCCCATCCTGGCGGGAAGCTCTTCCGGCTCATAGTTGTCCCGTGCGCCTTCAATCTACCCGAGAAGGCTTGGTGTTATCTCACAGACAGTGGCCGGCATCCCTACCGCCAGCGCCCTTCAACCCAAACCCATCCGCGCCGTTGATGGACCCAGCGCCCGCGCTCCCAACGGCGCCGGCCCTGCGGCGGACGATCCCAGCGGCCAGGCACCCAAACGTAGGCGTTGCCGTCCCACCTCTGGTAGCCGTCGATCCACACGAACCCTGCGCCCGGAGCCGGTCCGCGAACCTCCGTCACCTCCGGCGGTGGCGGCACGCGCACGTAGACCCCCGCCCGTACGCCCCCGCCGCACGACGCGAGCGTTGCCATCCCCGCCAGAACCACCACCGCCAGCAGACCGGTTGTTTGTCGTTTTGACAGCATAAGAAACCTCCTCGTCACTGATCCTCCGCCAGATTGCGCAACCCCTTCGAGGTTGCAGCCCTCCATTCGGCGCCCGCACTTCGCCCGCGGCCGCCGGGGCGCGATCGTCCGCGCGAGCGGAGCTGGAACTTGCCCGCCCGCCGTCATCCGCCAACAGGTGTAAGCGCGTCAACTTCCAAACTCGCGCTCCGGAATTGGTTGCAATCTGTCACGGTCGTAGCGGCCGGCCCCTAAAGCGCGCCCGCCGGCGTGCCACCGCCTCTTTTGCGCCGCGCGGCAGAGAAAGCGGGTTTTTTCTATTGACATCGCCTGTGTACTTGTTGTATACGTATATGATGAATTATTGGAACCGGGCAGGCTCGGAGGTGCCGGAAGACTTGATCTGCGATCTCGGGCAATGTGTAATTTTTACCCGTTGGCCCTGTGTCCCGCCTTGGCTCGGGGTATGCGGGGCTAAACCTGCCGGTGCGCTGGACCAAAACAAATGCTCTTCGACGGGCCAGTCCCAAAAAACAAATTGGACTGGGCATTCCCTTCAATTTAAAGGAGATGACCGTGTTTTTGCAGAAACGAATTATCGGGGTTAAACGCCTGACCACAAAGGGTTTAATAGTTGAAATGCGGGTTTCGTTCATTCCCGCGCAGCCGTCATTGATTCTACGGCACTTGCGCACAGCCTCGACACAGGGGTGCGCAGGCTTGACCGTCCTGGCAGGCTCCGCTTATTGGAAGGCCGCTCGCGGCGCCGCGGCCCGCCCCGAGCATGGGCGGGGCCGAGTGCCCGAGAGCCATCCGGGCGATCCAGATCTCCCTCGGCGGCCCACTAACCGCGGCCCTCGCGCAGCGTCAAAATTAATGCTTGACAGAGGCCGTTCGATCTGTTACAAATTGTAACGTTACTATGACTAACGCAAAGAAAGCACGTTCCGGCAACCTGGGCGCGATCGAGCAGATGGTGATGGACCACGTCTGGTCTGCGGGCCGCGCCACCGCCGAGGAATGCCGCGAGGCGCTCGCGCCCCGGCACCCCATGAAAGACGCCACCATCCGCACCTTTCTGCGGCGCCTCGAAGAAAAGGGCTACCTCACCCACGAAGTGGACGGGCGCACCTACGTCTACCGCGCGGTGCAGGCCCGGCAGAACATCGCGGCGCGCGCCGTGAGCCACATCGTGGACCGCTTCTGCGGCGGCTCGGTGGAGCAGTTGCTGGTGGGGATGGTGGAGAACGACGTTCTCGACCGCCGCGAGCTGCAGCGCCTGGCGCAGAAGATCGCCCTAACGAAGGAGGGCCAATCATGAGTTCAATCGCCCAACTCGTTCCCGCCTTGATGCGCCACCTGGCAGAGCCCGCAGCGCGGGCCATCGTGCTGGCGTGCGCGGTGGCCCTGGCGCTCGCCGTGCTGCGCGTGCGTAGCGCCTCCATGCGCTTGACCGTGTGGACGGGCGTGCTCTACGCCGCCCTGGCCATGCCGCTGCTAGCCTGGTTGCTGCCCGCAATTCCATTGAGACTCCCGGTTCTTCCCGCCTCGCTCGCCCTGCGGCCGGCGGCAGCCCCGTCGGCGGTCACTCGGCCGGCGGCGCCGGAGCCCGCGACCACGTTCGCCTCTTCGACGGCGGGCAATTCCGCCCGCTCCGCCGGCAGCTTCCATCTTGCTGCTGCGCGCGCCACCGTTACCCCGGTGCCTAGGGCGAGGCACGCGATGGAATCCGCCCTGGCGCCGACGCCGCACAGCGATGCGGCGACGCTGCCGTCCGTTCTGGCCAGGCTGCCGATGCTGGCGCTCGCGCTCTACCTGGCGGTGCTCGCCGTGTTGGCGGGGCGTCTCGCGGTGGGCCTGGTGCTCAGCTATCGTCTGCGGCGGGGCGCTGTGCGCGTGGACGATCGCCGCGCCCGGCGATGGCTCGAGTGGCACTCGCTCGCCATGGGCGTGGGCCGCGCGCCGGAGCTGGCCGAATCGGCGGCCGTGAGCGTGCCGCTCACCCTCGGAGTGCTGCGCCCGGTGATCCTGCTGCCGGCGAGCTGGCGCGAGTGGGAAACGGCCAAGCTTTCGGCCGTGATTGCCCACGAAGTGTCGCACGTCCACCGGAAAGATTCGCTCAGCCGCGCCCTGGCGCTGGCCTATCGAAGCGTCTTCTGGTTCAGCCCCCTCGGCTGGTACCTCGAGCGCCACCTGGCCGAGCTCGCGGAGCAGGCGAGCGACGAGGCGGCCATCGTGGCCGGCACCGAACCCACTTACTACGCGGAGGTTCTTATGAGCTTTATCGGAACGCTTCAAGGCGGCCGCGGCCGCGTGAACTGGCAGGGCATCTCCATGGCCCGCGGAGTCCGGGTGCGAAGCCGGATTGAGCGCGTGCTTGCTTCGGGAGCTGGTATTCCGGGCCGCATCAAAGGGTCGCTGCTGGCGCTGATCGTACTGTGCGGAGCGCCGGTGGTGATTCTGACGGCCGCCACGCGTCCCCTGCTGGTGAGCCCCGCGCCGGCCGCCGCAATCGCCGCGCCCGCGCAATCGGCCGAAGCGCCGCCTGCCCCACCCGCCCAGGCGGCTGCGCCGGCCCTCGCACCCGCCGTGCCGCTTGCGCCGCCCGCCCGCGCGAGCACGCCGTCGCCGGCGCCCGCTCCCGCCGCGGTGGCGGGACCGCTCCCTCCGTCGGCTACACCTGTAGCCGGACCCGTTCTGCCAGCGCCGCCGGGCGCTCCGCTAACGCCCGCGGTCGCTGGCACACCGCCACCGCCCGTTTCTCCGGCGCCTCCACCGCCAGGAGGGATTGGCGGCCACGTGGCCAGTGCGCCACCTCCGGCGCCTCGCGCCCCCGCCGCGCCTCGCGCGCGTGCCGCTTACGGCATCCCCGCGCCCCCGCCGCCGCCGCCGGCCAGCGCCGCCCGCTATTTTGCCTACGCGCAGACGCCAGAGGCCCGGGTGGTTCCCGACGACGAAGATTCCGACTGGACTTTCAACGGCAGCCGCGAAGGCATGGACTTCGCCATCGTTTCGGGCAAGTCGGTGATCGCCAACGGATCGTGGGACGATCGCGACGAGGTGAAATCGCTGCAAAGGAAAATCTCCGGCGACTTCATCTGGTTCATCCACAACGGAAACAGCTTCGTAATTCGCGACGCCGCCACGGTGAAGGCCGCACAGCAGCTCTATGCGCCTGAGGAAGAGCTCGGCCGCAAGCAGGCGGCGCTCGGCAAGCAACAGGAGGAACTCGGCCGGCAGCAGGAAGAGCTGGGTAAGCAGCAGGAAGGCGTTCGCGTGAAGGTGCCGGGCGATCTGGCGGAGCGGCTCCAGAAAGTGGAAGCGGAAATCCGCGCGCTCGGCCCTACCGCCAGCCAGGAAGACCTCGGCCGCCTGCAGGGCAAACTCGGCGACATCGAAGGCGAGCTCGGCTCCATCCAGGGCACGGCCGGTGATGAGCAGGGCCGGCTGGGAGAGCAGCAGGGCGAGCTGGGCGAAAAGCAAGGGGAACTCGGCCGGCAGCAGGGCGAGCTCGGACGCGAGCAAGGCCGGATCGCCCGCGAGGCCGCGCACCAGATGCAGGCGATGCTCAAGCAGGCGCTCGATAACGGGAAGGCGCAGCGCGCGCCGGAGTAAGGACGTGCGCTTCGATTGAATGGCGCCTCGCGCAGGCGGTTGCGAGGCGGCAAGCTTCAATCGCCGGAGTGGCGGCCTTCGCTATCGCGCCGCGCTTCGGCCTCGGCCAGCCAGCCGCGCCTCAACTCGGCGTCAGGAACGCTGCTGAGGTACGGCTTGATGTCGAGGATGGGCGTGCCGTCCAGCATATCGACGCCGCGCACCCGCAGGCGGTTGCCGTCGCGGCGGAGCAGCCGCACCACGGTCAAGCCGATGGGGCTCGGGCGCCGCGGCGACCTCGAAGCAAACACGCCGTGCGGCCGGTTGTCGCAGGGCGGCGTGCCCACCAACTCGTAGCTTTCGCTGCGATCGAACACCCACAGCACGTAGAGATGCGAGAACCCGTCGATATCTTTCAGGCCGGCCTCGAATTCCGGCAGGATTTCGAGAATCCCCTCTTCCTCGTGAGCCGCCCCGAGGCCGCGCGGAATCTGGCCGGCTTGCAAGAAGGGACTGTGAACGACGCCGATGGTTCGAAAGGTCCAGGCGTGCATGCTCTAATGTACTACGCCGACGAGATAGAGATCGATGTTGCCGGCACTAGCGAAAATGGTGCCCGCGGGCCGGCGCGAGAAACGTGCTTGATGCTGGAAGGGGGGCTGCTGTACGCTGTCACCACGCGCAGGGCAGAGCGAGGTGCGAGCCTTCGGCTTTGGTCCAAGCGGAAGCCTGCGCCACGGGTTCAGACCGATCGGGAATTCCCGTTGTGAGGCGAGCCATGAGTGAAAACGACCATCCCAAGGGTGCCCTGGTGCTGATTTTTGGCTACCTGCTGCTGCTGGCCGCCATGTGGCTGAACGTCTACCTGCACCTGTTTGGGCGAGGCTGGCCGCAATGAAGCGCGGAACCACCATTTACCTTTACGAACTCGCCTGGATCCTGCCTAGCGCCGCGATTCCCGTGGGGATGCTGGTGGCCCTGCTGGTGACGGCCTTCGGCGTCCACATTCACATGCCGGGCATCGTGGGGCGCGTGAATCCCAACAAGATCGACAGCACCCCGCCGTTCGATCATCCCGGTCTGGTGCCGTTGGGGCCCGGGCGCTACGAGGTTGACATGGTGGCCCAGACGTGGTCCTTTAATCCCGCCGAGATTCGCGTGCCGGCCGACTCACAGGTGACTTTTGTGATCACCAGCCGGGACGTAGTACACGGGTTTTTCATTCCGCGCACGGCCACCAACATCATGGTGCTGCCGGGGCAGATCGCGCGCATCACGGCGCACTTCGGGAAGCCGGGCACGTATCCGTTTCTCTGTCACGAGTACTGCGGCTTGCTGCACCACATGATGGCGGGCCAGGTGGTGGTGCTGGCGCAAAACACGAGCGCCCAGGCGGGTGCACCCTAGCGATGGGAACTCTTGCCGAGCCCATGATCCCGCAAACACGGCCGGCGGACCCGTTTGTGGCCGAGTACGGCGTGACCCGAGCCTACCTGATCGTGGCCTTGATCGCGCTGTTGGGCGGCGTGGTGATGGGCCTGTTTCAGGGACTGGATCATGCCGGCATCAACCTCTATCCCCGCCTGGTACCGCTGGTGCAGTCCTACTACCAGGGCCTGACGATCCACGGTGTGTTGAACGTGCTGGTGTGGACCACCTTCTTCATCAGTGGCTTTGTGCCCTTCGTGATGGTCCATTCGCTGGAGCGCCCGCTGGCCAGTGGGCGTCTCGCGTGGAGCGCGTTCTGGCTGATGCTGGCGGGCCTGCTGATGGCCTCCGTTCCGCTCCTCACCAACAACGCCACCGTGATGTTCACTTTTTATCCGCCCATGAAGGCGAGTTGGGCGTTCTACGTGGGGCTGACCCTGGTGGTGGTGGCTACCTGGCTGGTCACCTTGAATCTGACCCTCACCTACCGCTCCTGGCGCCGCGAGCATCGCAAGGAGCGCACGCCGCTGCCGGCCTTCATGTCGCTGATCACCTTCGTGATGTGGACTCTCGCCTCGCTGGGGATCGCCGCCGAAATGCTGTTTATGATGATCCCGTGGTCGCTGGGCCTGGTGCAAGGCACGGACGCCCTCATGGCGCGCGTCCTGTTCTGGTTCACCGGACACCCTATCGTCTACTTCTGGCTCTTGCCGGCCTACCTTTCGTGGTACGTCTTCGTGCCCCGTCAGGCTGGCGGCCGGCTCTACAGCGACCCGCTGGCGCGAGTGGCATTCATCATGTTTCTGGTGCTCTCGGTGCCGCTCGGCTTCCATCATCAATTTGCCGACCCGGGCATCAGTGAGGGGTGGAAATTCGTGCACACCGTGATCACGTTTGCGGTGTTTTTCCCCAGCTTGATGACCTTCTTCAACGTGGTGGCTTCTCTCGAAAGCGGAGGCCGCGCCCGCGGGGGGCGGGGCTTCGTGAGGTGGTTCTTCAAGCTGCCCTGGGGCGACCCTTCGCTGGCCTGCCAGGTGCTCGCCATGGTTACTTTCGCTTTCGGCGGCATCGGAGGGTTAATCAACGCCTCGGCCAACCTCGACCTGCTGGTGCATAACACCGCCTGGATAGTGGGCCACCTTCACCTCACCATCGGGACGGCCGCCACCCTCACGTATATGGGCATCACGTACTGGCTGGTGCCGGTGCTGTGGGGACGCCAGCTCTGGAGCCGCCGCCTGGCGCTGGCGCAGGCCTGGATCTGGTCCTTCGGAATGCTGATCTTCTCCCACTCGCTGCACGCGGTGGGCCTGGAAGGCATGCCGCGCCGCACCATGATCAGCGCCGCGCCCTACATCCAGCCGGAGTGGCGCCACTACATGAGGCTTACCGGCATCGGGGGCTGCATTTTGTTCGTGAGCGCCATGCTCTACTTTCTGAACATGGTCCTTACCATGACGGTTTCGCGGCGAGTGGAGCAGGCCGTGCCCAAGTTCGCCGAAGCCATCTCCAGCGCGGATGACGCGCCTGCCTTTTTGGATCGCTTTGGGATGTGGCTTTCCGTCGGTGTCGGCCTGATCCTGATCGCCTACGGACCCACGCTCTATCGACTGCTGATGCAGACCACTTACGATAGCCCGGGCTACCGGGTGTGGTAAGCCTTTATCACACTCTGAACGTATCCGTCGCCACACGCCTCCGTGACGCGCCGACTGCACGGTAAGTTTCGCCGGTCGCGCCTGCATTGCATTTGATGTATGCAGCACGGGCTGCTGAAGGGCAGTTTCATCCCGCCCCGTCCCCCGCGGGAGTTGCGCGACCTGACCCGCTGCCGGACCCAATTGGTCGAAGAGAAGAGGCGAACCCTCAACCGCATTCAAGAGGTGCGGGAGGACGCCAACATCCAGCTGGCGTCCGTGGCGACGGACCTCCTGGGGGTGTCGGGCCGGGCCCTGCGGCAAGCCCCGATCGACGGCCAGGAAGATCCGCTCAAGCTCGCCGCGTTGGCGCAGCGGAAGCTGCGAATCCCCGAGTTGGAGAAGGCGCTCCAGGGGCGCGTGACCGAGCACCATCGTTTCCTGCTGCGGCTGCTTTGGAAAGGACTAGCTCAACCGGAGGCGCTGATCGCGGAACTGGAGG
>DATJAQ010000327.1:0-5169 GCA_035516075.1 Terriglobia bacterium
GTTGACGAGCTGCTGAGCCGCCCCGCGCTGCGGGCGCTCGAAGAGCAGGCTGGACACGCGATCGTCCTCGAGGCGGTGCGCAGCGTGCTGGAGGGCCTGCGCGGGCGGGTGGCGGCCGGCGAAGACGCAGATGTTGCGCCAGAGGCGATCGAAGTTGAGGTTCGGTTGCAGGTGGAAGCGGAACTTTCGCCTTCCCTGCGCCCGGTGATCAACGCCACCGGCGTGGTGCTGCACACCAACCTGGGCCGTGCGCCCCTGGCAAAGGACGCGGTGGAGCGGGTGGCTGAGGTGGCCGGGCGCTACTCCAACCTGGAGTATGACCTCGAAGCGGGCGAGCGCGGCAAGCGCGACGCGCACGCAGACCGGCTGCTGGCGAAGCTGGTGGGCGCCGAGGCGGCCCTGGTGGTGAACAACAACGCCGCCGCCGTCTTTCTGGCTCTCAACACGCTCGCCGAGGGCGGCGAGGTGGTGGTGTCTCGCGGCGAGCTGATTGAAATCGGCGGATCGTTCCGCATTCCCGACATTTGCGCCAAGAGCGGCGCCGTGCTGCGCGAAGTGGGCACCACCAACCGCACCCGCCTGGCGGATTACGCCGCGGCCGTCAACGAGCGCACCCGGATGCTGCTGCGCGTACATCCCAGCAACTTCCGCATGGTAGGATTCACGGAGCGGCCCGAGTTGGAGGCCCTGGTGGAGCTGGCGCACCGGCACCGTCTGCCGCTCATGGAGGATCTCGGCAGCGGCTGCCTGGTGGACCTTGCGGCTTACGGCTTGGCGGACGAGCCGCCGGCGGGCCGGAGCCTCAAGGCAGGCGCGGACGTGGTGACCTTCAGCGGCGACAAACTGCTGGGCGGGCCCCAGGCGGGAATACTGGCAGGCCGGCGCGAGCCGCTCGCCCGCATCCGCAAGAATCCTCTCTTCCGCGCCTTGCGGGTGGACAAGCTCACCCTCGCCGCCCTCGAAGCCACCGCCCGGCTCTACCTGCGCGGGGAGCTTGACGCCATCCCGGCCCTCCGCCTGCTGCGCGCCCCAGCCGCACCCGTGGCCGCCGCGGCCGCCCGCCTTAAGGCCTACATATCTAGGCTACCGTCTTTCGACGCGGCCCTCGAGCCCGGCGAGTCGGTGGCCGGCGGCGGCTCCACCCCCGGCCAGACGCTGCCCACCACCCTGGTGGCCGTGGCTCACTCCCGCGCCTCGGCCGAGGAGCTCGCCACCCGCCTGCGCCGCCATCGTCCGCCGGTGATTGCGCGGGTGGAGCGCGGCCGCGTGCTGCTCGATCCGCGCACCCTGCTCAGTGAAGACGAGGAACGCGAAATCGCGCGGGCCTTCGAGCAGATCGGCGCCGAGCTCGCATGAGCGCGCACCGGCACCCTCCGCCGCTCCGCCCTGTGCGCCGCCTCCGCCGGCGGCCCGGATGCGCGCGCGGCGAATCTAACTCTGGAGCTTAAAACCTCGTGGATCCCAGCCAAGCCCGCATCGCTTATTTTTCCATGGAAATAGCGCTCGACCCTTCGATTCCCACCTACGCCGGAGGTCTCGGCATCCTGGCCGGCGACATGCTGCGCTCGGCCTCCGACCTCGGCCTGCCGATGGTGGGCGTCACCCTCGTCTACCGGCAGGGCTACTTCGAGCAGCAACTGGACTCGCAGGGCCGGCAAACGGAGCTGCCGTCAATGTGGAACCCGGAGCAGTCGCTCGAGCCGGTGGAAGAGGTCACGACGGTCAAACTCGAGGGCCGGCGCGTGTACATCCGCGCCTGGCTCTATCACGTCACGGGCATCGAGGGCTATCGCGTGCCCGTCTACCTGCTCGATACCGCGCTCACCGAGAACGACGAGCAAGACCGCACCCTCACCGATCGCATCTACGGCGGCGACCGGCGCTATCGCCTGTGCCAGGAGGTGATACTCGGCGTCGGCGGCTTGCGGCTGCTGCACGCTCTCGGACACAGTAACATCCAGTGCTACCACATGAACGAGGGCCACTCCGCGCTGCTCACCGTGGCACTGTTCGAGGAGCGCCTGCGCACGCGCCGCCCCGGGCCGGTAGACTTCGAGGCCGACCGGCAATGGTTGCGCCGCAAGTGCGTCTTCACCACCCACACCCCGGTGCCGGCGGGCCACGACGTCTTCGAGCGCTCGCTGCTGAGCCAGGTGCTGGGTGAGAAACGCACCGCAGGGATGGAACAGGCGGGGGTGATGCGGGACGGCCGCCTCAATATGACGGAGCTCGCCCTGGCCTGCTCGCACTACGTCAACGGCGTCGCCATGCGGCATGGCGAGGTGTCGCGCGCCATGTACCCGGAATACTCGATCCGGGCCATCACCAACGGCGTGCACGCCCTCACCTGGACGTCGCCTCCGTTTCAAAAGCTCTACGATAGGCATATTCCCGAGTGGCGGCGAGACAACCTGTACCTGCGCTACGCCCTGGGCATCCCCATCCACGAAATCCTGGCCGCGCACGCCGAGGCCCGGCGCGCGCTGTTCCAGGCCATTCAGGAGGAGACCGGTGTGGCGCTCGACGAGTCGCGGCTCACCCTGGGTTTTGCGCGGCGCGCCGTAGCCTACAAGCGGGCCGGCCTCCTGTTTTCCGAGCCCGAGCGCCTGAAAGCGATCACGCGGCGCTCCGGGCCTCTGCAGGTGATTTATGCGGGCAAGGCCCATCCGGCAGACGAGGACGGCAAGGCCATCATCGGCAGTCTTTTCGAACAGGCCACGCGCCTCGACGACGACGTTCAGATGATTTACATCCCGAATTACAACATGCGCTGGGGCCAGTTGCTCACCGCCGGCGTGGACGTGTGGCTGAACACGCCCCTGAAACCTTACGAAGCGTCGGGCACTAGCGGCATGAAGGCCGCTCTCAACGGCGTGCCCAGCTTCAGCGTGCTGGACGGCTGGTGGATTGAAGGGCACGGCGAGGGCATCACGGGCTGGAGCATCGGCACCGTGGGCCGCGGCGACACCCACTCGAGCGAGCTCAGCTCCCTGTACGGGAAGCTCGGCACGGTGATCGCGCCGCTCTACTACGCCAAGCCCGCGGCCTTTGCGGAGGTCATGCGCGGAGCCATCGCCTTCAACGGCTCGTTTTTCAACACCCACCGGATGCTGCGCCAGTACGTGCAGAACGCTTACGGCCTGGAGCTGGTGCCGAGTGCCTCGCCCAAGGGCGAGCTGCCGCGCGCCGGAGCGCTCAGTCTTTGAGGAGGCTGCGGGCGGCCATGTTGATGAGGCTCAAAATGAGGGCGCCCCAGAAGGCGGGCACAAAACCGCGCACCTCAAACCCAGGTACAAACCACGACGAGAAGTCGAGCATGAGGGCGTTCACCACCAGCAGAAAGAGCCCGAGCGTGAGGATGGTGAAAGGCAGGGTGACAACCTTCAGGAGTGTACCCAGGGTGGCGTTGACGAAACCGATCACCAGCGCCGCCAGCAGGGCAGCGGGAAAGCTGCGCACGTGGAAGCCGGGCACCACGTTCGCCACAATCAGCAGGGCGACGGCCGTAATCAACCAACGCGCCAGCAGCCGGGTCACGATTCACCTCCCCAGGACCATCCCTCACGGTGCGGCCGCAGGTCTCTCAGCCGGCACGCTCGCCTCGGTTGCCGCGCCCGTCCGCCAGAGGCGGGTCTCTTCGCGCAGCATGTGCAGGAGGGCGGAGGCGATTGAGAGCGCCAGCGGGCCCACAAAGATGCCGATGATTCCGAAAGCTTCAATGCCGCCGAGCAGGGCGAAGAAGACGAAGAGCGTGTTCATTTTTACGCGCTCACCGATCACGTAAGGACGTACGGCGTGGTCCACCAGGCTCACAAAGCCGCCGCCCCAGGCGAGGAGAATCAGGCCCTTCACCCAGTGCCCGCTCACCGCCAGCACTACCGCGGCCGGCAGCCAGACCAGTCCGGTGCCCACCAGAGGAACCAGTGAGCAAATCGCCGTCACGACGCCCCAGAGAATCGGAGATCGGATACCCAGCATGGCGAAGGCGAGTCCGATTAGCGTGCCCTGGACGACGGCCACGGCCAGCACCCCGTAAACGTTGGCGATAATGGTGTCGCTGATCTTGGTAAAGAGCTCTTCCACCCGCACGCTGTCGAGTGGCAGCAGCGCGGCCGCCATCAGGCGAATCCGGCGCCCATCCCGGAAGAGGAAGAACAGCGTGAAGAAGCTGATGGCGGCGTCGAAGAGAAAAGTGCCGAGGTTGGTCACCGCGTCGGCCGCCGAGCGCACAATGCCTGCGCTCAACTGCTCGAGGCGCGTGCTGATCTCGGCGCGCAGATTGAACCGGGAAAGATCGACGTGGCGGCCGACGACGGCCAAAACTTTCTGAAGCTCGCCGGTGGCGAAGGTCACCCAGCCGCCGCCGGCCGCGCTCTTCTGGCTCAAAGACTGGTAGGCCCCGCGCATCTCGCCCGTCAACGCACCGCCCAGGCCCGCCACCGGAATGATCACAATCAACAGCACCACCAGGGTGGAAAGCAGGGCGGCGAGGTTTGGTCCGCGCACTCGTTGCCAGATGCGATCGTGCAGGGGAAAGAAGACGATGGCCATCACGGCCGCAAATACGACGGGCTTTACAAAGGGCCGCGCCATGATGTAGCACACGTAAAGCGCGGCGGCGCTCGCCAGCACGAGGAAGAGCAGGGTAAAGCGCCGCTGCGCTGCGGCGGCGTGGTCCGGCGGAGGCATCGGGCTCAGGGGATGCGGCTCGAGAGGTGCGTTCATGGCTGAGAGCTGGCGGGCCGGAAGCGTCTCGCGCCACAGCGCGCCGAGCGCTTGGCAGTATACCTCAGCCTCGCCCGAACAGACGAAGCGCTCCCGCGGCCGGCCAGAGCACGGGCCGGCGCGCCATCGGCGTCGCGCGCCGGACGGTCGCCGCGCTTCAGAACGAAAGTTCAGAATGGAGGTTGGCAGCAGGTCCGCGTTTGGATATAATTCAAATGCGGGGTGGAGCAGTCAGGTAGCTCGTTGGGCTCATAACCCAAAGGTCGCTGGTTCAAATCCAGCCCCCGCAACCAACGCCATCATAACGGCATCTGGCAGACGGTAGGTGATTTTCACTTCCAGGGTTTTCGGCTCCAGCTTCACCTCTTGCACCCATACCCGCAGAAGGCGCTTTCGTTCAGCAGGGTGCCCAGACGCCATCATTTTTTCGGTCTGACGGCGGTA
>DATJAQ010000328.1:0-8680 GCA_035516075.1 Terriglobia bacterium
AGGGTCTGCACCGCAGCCATCCGGCGCTCAATGTCGCGAATCTGGGCCTCGTAGCGGGCGTTCTCATCCCGGATCACCGCCAGGCGGGACGCCTCGGCGTTTTCCACGGCCAACTGCTTGCCGAGCAGCGCCATTTGATGATTGATGAACACGTACGCCGCTCCCATCAGAACGGCAGACGCCAAAATCGTGCCCGCGAACACCTTGATCCCGAAGGCCGCGGGCGAGCCCGTCTCGGGCTTGCGGTCGAACTCTTTTCGGGATCCCTCGAGAAGATTGATTCGGATCATGCCCTGTCAAAGCTCCTCAGTGCCAGGCCCACAGCCACAGCGAGCTGTGGCGAGAGCCGGGCCAGTTTATCGGCCTCGAAATTAGCCGGATTCGCTGCGATGCCGCGCAGCGGATCGAGAATTTCCACCGGAATCGCGAGCTCCTGTTCCACCCGTTCCGCCAGGCCTGCCAGGCGAGCCGTGCCCCCGGAAAGATAAATGCGGTCGATCGCCGCCGACCCCGTCATTTGACGGAAGAAGTTGAAAGTCCCGCGGATTTCGGCCACCAGGTTTTGCGTGACGGACGCCAGCACGGCATCCCTCGCCTCCGCGGTCACCTTCGGATGCTCTTCGCCCCGCTTCAGCTTTTCCGCTTCCTCAAAACTCACCTCGAGCGCCTTTTGCAAGGCTTCGGTGTATTGCATGCCGCCGAACGGAATGTCACGCGCGAACACGGGAACGCCGTTCGACACAATGTTGACGTTCATCTGGCTGGCGCCGACGTTCAGCAGGGCCAAGGTGCTGTCGGGAGGAGGCTGATAGCCGGTCTCGAACGCGTTCTGCACCGCAAATCCATCGATATCAATCAGTTGGGGTTTCTTACCGGCCTGACTCAGCACCCCGGTGTAGGCCGACACTTTTTCACGCCGCGCCGCCACCAGCATCACATCCAAAACGTTGGGCGACGAGCCCGGACCCAGAAGCTGGTAGTCCAGGTTCAACTCGGCCGGGTCCGACGAAAGCTGCCGTCGAGCTTCGGCCGGAACCGCCTCCGCCAGTTCTTCCTGGGACGCCGCCGTCACCCCAATCCGCTTCACCATCACTGCGCTGCCCGAAACCGACGTGGCCACTCTGCGGGTGGAGATATGGTTGTCGTGAAAGACCTTGCTAATCGCCGCGGACACCGAGAGCGTATCCATGATGGCGCCGTCCACAATCGCATCGGGGCTCAGGTCCGCCAGCCCCGCGCTCACCAGCTCGATCTCGCGGCCTTTCTTCCTGAGTTGAACGGCCTTCACCGAGCTCGTCCCGATATCGACGCCCACCAGGTCCCGGTCTGTTTTCATTCCCCACATTGGCTTAATCCTGCTTTCGAGGCGCGCCGGCTACTTTGGTAGCCTCGCCTAGTGACCTTCCGCCTTCGCGGTGGTTCCTTTCCGGCTCTCGCTCTCCATCCACTGGTCCAAAACCGTCTTTTTGAAGCGCCAGCGGTTGCCGAGCTTGAAAGCCGGTATGCGATCCTCGCTCAAGTATTTGTAGAGGGTGTCGCACGACACGCCCAGATAATCTGCAGCCGCACGCACATCCATGACTTCCGGCCTGTGCATGAGTCGCGAGGCGGGTTCGGGGGCCGGCGTCCGACGCCGTTCGATCATCATTGGCGTCCGGTTACCAAGTCCCTTGATCGGCTCAGCGCCCATCTATGGATTTCCTCGCACAATGCCGGTATCGGCGGACCGTCAAGCCGGGTTTAGCCTTTTTTTTAGGCGGTTTTGCCGAGGCCGACAGGGTGTTGCCGAGGATCGTCCGCTTACGCCTTGTGGTTCAGGCAGTTAGGTGGGGGCGCGAGCGTGCGCCGTCAGTGAACGCGCCGGACTTTTTTCTGCATGTAGTCCATCAGAAGGTACTGGCCCAGGGTGTAGGGCGTGGTGAAATAGGCTTTGCCGCGGCAGATTTCGGTGACTCTTTGCACGAAGTTGATGAGACTGTGATCGGAGGCGAGCATGAAAGTGTTGATAAGAATGCCGTTACGCCGGCACCGCCCGACTTCGCGCAGCGTCTCCGACACCACCAGCGGGTCGAGGCCGAAGGCGTTTTTGTAGATTCGTCCGTCTTCCAGCGTCAGCGCCGAGGGCTTGCCGTCGGTGATCATGACGATCTGGCGCATGTCCTTGCGCTGCCGCGCCAGCACCCGTTGCGCCAGGCGCAGCCCTTCGCGGGTATTGGTGTGGTACGGCCCCACCTTCACCCGCGCCAGATCCCCCAGAGGGATTTCCTCGGCCGAATCGTGGAACAGCACCAGGTGCAGCGAGTCCCCCGGATACTGGGTGCGGATCAGATGCGCCAGCGCCAGCGCCACGCGCTTGGCCGGCGTAAAGCGGTCCTCGCCGTAAAGGATCATGCTGTGACTGCAATCGAGCATCAGCACCGTGGCGCAGGAGCTCTGGTATTCCGCCTGCCTCACCTGGAGATCGGGGTAGTCGAGCTCCAGGGGCACTTTCAAGCCGTTGCGCTCGACGGCGGAGAGCAGGGTGGCGTTCACGTCGAGGTTCAAAGTGTCGCCGAACTCGTAACGGCGGGTGGAGCCCGAAGCCTCCACGCCGGTCGCCAGTTCACGGGTGTCGTGCCGGCCGAAGCTCGATTTACCGAGCGATCCGAGCAAGTCTTTGAGCGCCTTAAACCCTAGAAAATCCAGGGCCTTATCCGTCACTTCAAACTTCACCCGGCCTGCGGCCGCGCCCGCCTGCCCGCCTTCCTGTTCAGCCACGCGGTCGCCTTGCGGAGGCGCGTCGACGCTGATGTAGCCCTCGGCCGCCAGGCGCCCGATCAGGCGGTTGAGCGCGCGCTCCAGCTCGGAAGCGTCTTCGCCCGCCTCCCCCGCCCGCCTAAGAAGCTCGTCGAGCACGTCCTCGGGCACCATCTGGCTTTCGCGCAGGGCGTCGAGCAACGCCTGCCGCAGCTCTTCCATGGTGCGCTCGGCATCCATCTCGCGGAAATCGTAGAACTGGCTGTAGAAGCCGCTATCGAGCAGGTAGTTTTCGAGCAGCTTCATCAGGTCTTCGGCGCTCAGGTCGCCCAGAGCGTCGGCCACGTAGCGGGTGTATTTGACGTATTTCATAGCCGATCGGGCGCGGCGCGTGCCCCGCCCCGCGCACGCTCGAAGTATACGCCTGCCGCGTGCGCCTGGGCTAGCCATTAGGGGCCAGGAATCGGGATCCAGGGCTGGGGCTTTGCTCCCGAATACAGTGCGCAGCGGACCCAGACGGCCGGAAGCCGCCCTGGAGCGCCGAGTAGCGATAAGCTCGATCTAAGGGACTTACAGACGCTGGATTGACGCTTTGCTGCAACGTACTTTCAACAACTTACGAAAGCTCCCAAGAAACTCACCCAAATCGAAAAGTGTAGTGATATTGGACAAACCAGCCTCAAAACGGGCCTTTTTCGGGCATCAAACAACCGGATTTGGCGGACGATCGCCCACTACCCCACCCACTTCCGGCACGGAGGCTCCTGCACCCGGCGGCCTTTCGCCCGACGGGTCGGATAACTCCTCGTCGTCGTGTTCAATAGCGCCACGCCCTTCCGGGTGGTGCTAGACGGTTTTCGAAAGGGCGCCGCAAGGCAGGCTACCGCGCGCTGGAGGTTTCATCGTCTGAAAAGTGGTTCATAATGCTGATGGGCCGCAGGCTGCAATCGAGCCGGAATGGCGCTCGCCGTGAGGCCAGGGAGGCAGCCGTGTTATTGGAATGGAAGATCGATCAGGATTATTGGCTTCTGAATCCTCCTCCAGAAGGGGAGGAACTGATGAAAGGCGTCGAGTCGAACCGGCGGTGGGTGGTGGACTCGCTGATCCGGGGCGGCATTTGCATGGCGTTATGTTACGACTGGGCGCAGAAGTGCTTGGCGGGGGGCCTTGAGCTGAACGAGGATCTTTTCGCCAAACACGGGCCGGCGTGGCAGCGGCGCCTTTCCTACCAGCGTGCCTACGACTTCACGTGGTTCGATCAGGGGCGCTTGCTCAGCTATCAGAACTTCTTCAGGATCCTGGGAGACAGCACGCGCCGCTGGTTCGGCCAGAATTCCGTCCACGACGGTATGAGCGTGGAAGAGGCGCTGCGCGCCCGGAATCGCGGCCCCATCCAAGCCAGGCTCGGCGGCATCGCGAAGGGCGAGGCCTTCGTGCTGCTGATCGCAGGCGACGAACCGAAAGGCGGCGAGACCGGCGTCTGGGGCCATTTTGTGGGGCTCGCCTATCCGGCGGCGCCGCGCGGCAGCGCGGGGCGGAGGTTCTTCGATCCCAACCAGGGCCAGTTCACCGACCAGGAGAGTGCGAGCTCCTGGGGCAGCGTGCTCACCCTGCTGGCGCTGTACTTCCAGGGAACCTCGCGGATTCGGGACTACGTCCTCTATCAATTCAAGGCGGCGGCCGCCACCGCGACTGCGGACTCGCTCACGGACCCTTGGTGGAGAACCCTTCCGCCGCCGCCCGACTGGATCTGGGACAGGACGTACCAGGGCCTGCCCAGCCAGGCGCCCGCGCAAATCATACCCTGCGGAAAAGTCAGCGGGAAGATGCTGGTCCGGCAGTTCGAGCTGGCCGTGCAAATGGCGCAGGGCAGAATCGCCAAGTACTCGGGGCTGCGGGTTTTCGTCGTAGGACCCGATGCCTCCCAGCTTGCGGCGCTCTTGAACGCCATCGCGTCCACCGCGGCCGGGTGCACCGGGCGGGGCTATCGATTGCAAGTGACCTCGGCCATTTTCAAGGCGCCTAAACCGGAAGTGCGCCTCTACTACTATTGAGCCGGCGTGGCAGGGAATCGCACGGTGGGCCGGCGGCGGGGCGCGCTCCGAGGTGCGGTTCCTAATGACCTCCACTCCCTGGCGGCGCCGCTGCCCCGCGAGCGAGTGGCGCAAGACGCGCCCTTCAAGAGATCGCGTTCACCTGCGAAGACTATTCGTATCGCAAGGCCACCGTGGGATCGACGCGGGTCGCCCGGCGGGCAGGAATACAGCTGGCGAGCAACGCGACGGCGCTGATGCCGGCTGCGACACCGGCGAACGTCAGCGGGTCCGTGGCGGCGACGCCGTACAGCAGGCTGCCCAGGGCGCGCGTCAAGGCGGCGGCAAGCGCCACACCAAGGGCGACCCCCGCGAGCACCAGCCTCATGCCCTGCCCGAGCACCAGGCGCCGGATATCGGCCGGCTGAGCGCCCATCGCCGCTCGCAGGCCAAGTTCCGGCGTGCGCCGGCTGACGTGGTACGCGATGACGGCGTAGACGCCCACCACCACCAGCAACAGCGCCAGGCCGCCAAAAACCGCGAGCAGCACCAGAGCCAGCCTGCGCGGCCCCTGGCCGTCGGCGACAATCTCGTCCAGGATCGAGATGTTCGCAATCGGAAGCTGGGCGTCGAGCGACGCCATCGCACCGCGCACCCCGCCCACGATTCCCTCCCACGCCTGCGGCGTCTTGACCAGCAGGCTGAGATCGCGGATGCGGTCCGCGGATTGAAGGAACGGCAAGTCGATTTCCGGCCGGATTTCCCACTGCACTTCGGGACGCTGGCGCGCGTCGCTCACCACCCCCACGATGGTGAGCCACGGGCCGCCGGTGCCGGCGGCGCTCAGCAGGCGGGCGCGCGAATACCCGTGCCCGAGGCGAAGGCGCTGCCCGAGAGGGCTTCGCCCCGGCCAGTAGAGCCGGGCCATCGTCCGGTTTACGATCGCCACCGGCAGCCCGCCGGCGCGGTCACCGTCGGTGAATTCGCGGCCCTGCTCGAGGGCGATCCCCATCAGCCGGTAGTACGCCGGCCCCACGATGCGTTCGTCGGCGTTCGGCAAGCCGCCGGGTTCAAGGGGTCTACCCTCCATCTGGAAGTCGTGGGTGTCCACGTCCCAGCCCGCCATGGGCGCCTGCGACACCAGGCTCGCCTCCTGCACCCCCGGCAAGACGCGCACGCGGCGCACCAGCTCGCCGAAAAAGCCCGAAACCTGCGCCGCCGCGGGATACCGCAGCGCGGGAAGGTCGATCGTCATGGCATAGACGCCGCGCGGATCGAACCCGAGCGGCAGCTCCGCGGCGTGGCGGTAACTTCGCGTCATCAGGCCGGCGCCGCAGAGCACGACCACCGCCAGCGCGATCTCACTCACCACCAGCGCGCGGCGAAAGTGCCGGCCCGCGCCCTCGCCGGCCAGGTTGCGCCCGGCGCCGCGCAGGCTGGCGTCGAGGTTGAGGCGGGGCGCCGCAAGCGCGGGGGCGAGGCCCATGAGCACGCCCATCGCGAGCGCGGCGAAGAAGCTCGCCAGCAGGACGTTGGTGTGGATGCCGATCTCCGCCTCGGTGGCGATGTAGTTGCGCGGGATCAGGCCCACGAGGCTGTGCAGGCCGGCGTAAGCCACCAGCGCGCCGGCGGCGCTCCCTGCCAACGAAAGCAGCAGGCTTTCGGTAAGCATCTGGCGGAACAGTCGCGCAGGGCTCGCGCCGTAGGCAAGGCGAATCGCCATTTCGCGCCGCCGCAGCGCGCCGCGTTCGAGCGTGAGGTTGCCGAGGTTCGCGCAGGTGATCAGCAGCACCAGCACCACCGCCCCGGACAGCATCAGGAGCGCCGGGGCCAGGTCGCCCACGATGACGTCGCGGACGAGGAGGCCGTCGAGGTCCCAGCCGGCGTATTCGGGCGTGGCGCCCGCGTCCTCGTTCTCCAGGGAAGCGGCCAGCGCGTGAAGCTCGCGGCCCGCCTGGGCGAGCGTAACGCCCTTCCTCAAATCGGCGGTGACGAACAGGAAGCGGTGGGAGCGGTCCGTGTCGGCCAGGTTGAGCTGCATCGGAAACCATAACTCCGCGCCCATCCAGCGATAGCGCTTCGGCATCACGCCAAGCACCGTGTAGCTTTGGCCGTTGAGGCGGATGTTCTTGCCCACCATCGCCGGATCGGAGTTGAAGCGCGTTTGCCACAGATCGGCGCTCAGCACCACCACGCGCGGGCCGCCGGGGCGGTCTTCTTCCTTCGTGTAAGCGCGCCCGAGCAACGGCGTGACGCCGGAATCTTCGAACGTTTCGGCCGACACCGGGGCGCCGGAGACGCCCTCCACCAGCGGAGGAATGGAGAGGCTCACGCTGGACGCCTCGCGCTGGGCTTGCACGCTCGAGAACACGTGGGTGCGATTCCGGATCGCCAAGTATTCCGGCACCGAGAACAGCCAGCTATTCATCTGCTTGTGGGGAAACCGCGCGCGTAGGAGCACCGAAGTGTCGTTGCCGTGGAGGAAGGGATGGAGGAAGGCGCCGTCAATGACGCTGTAGAGCGCCGTGCCCGCGCCGGAGCCGAGCGCCAGGCTGAGCACGGCGACGGCTGCAAAACCCGGATTGCGCCGGAGCTGCCGCAGGGCGTAGCGCGAGTCCTGCGCCAGCGACTCGACGAAACGGAAGCGGCCGACCTCGCGGCACTCCTCCTTCTTTTGCTCGACCCCGCCAAAGGCCCGGAGCGCGGCAAACTTCGCCTCGGCGGGCGGCATGCCGGCCTCGATGTTGGCCCGCGCCTTCAGCTCAAGGTGGAGGCGAACCTCATCGTCGAGATCACGCTCCATCTTTCGGCGCCCGACGAGTCCTTTCAGGCGAGTCACCCACGACATGACGAAACCCCGGATGAGCCCCCAGCTTTCAGCCTTTAGCCCCTCGCGCCGGTGGCTGGCAGTTGATCGCTGACGGCCGGCGGCTGACCGCTGATGGCTGGCTGCTGACAGCTCCTTTCACGCAAAACGCAGCACCTTCGCCACGCCCGCGGCCACCCGCGCCCAGTTCTCCCGCTCTTCAGACAGGCGCTTGCGGCCCTGGGGCGTCAAGCGGTAGAACTTCGCCCGCCGACGCTTTTCCGACGCCTTCCACTCCGCACGGATCCATCCCGCCTGCTCCATACGATGGAGCGCCGGGTAAAGCGAGCCCTCTTCCACTTGCAGCGCCTCGTCCGAGAGCTGCTTCACCCGCAGGGTGATGCCGTAGCCGTGCTCCGGCCCGCGGGCCAGCACCTTCAGCACCAGCAGGTCGAGGGTACCTTGCAATTTGTCGTTGCCCATGCGCCCACCCTTCCCTAGATGTCTAGGCCATGGTACGCGCGCTTCCGCGGAGTGTCAAACGCGCGTGCTCCACCGTATGCTCCAACGCCGCGGTCTGGGCGGCGGCGCGCATTGTTTCCGGGCGGCGTTTCCGCGCGTGGCGGGCTGGCGTCGTAATTGAGTTGATGGCGCGCGGAGACGCCCCGGCGGGTGGGCTACGAGACGTCCCAGGGATTAACGACGGGGGCGCCCGCCTTGTCGTACTCACTCCGGTCACGACTCACGACGGCGAGCCCATGATAAATGGCGGTTGCGGCTATGATCGGATCCGGCTGAGAAAAGGTGTGCCCCACTTTGCGGCCTTACTCAACCAGCAGCCCCCACTTGCGCACGATGTCTTCGGCAATTGGGAGGACGCGGCCACTAAAGATAGGACGCATCTTCTCGGTTGGCCAGTTATCCAACTCTGCCCAGCGACCGGGCTCGCCAACCCGCCCGATTCCAAATCGAATCTCACCGAGGGTGACTGCGCTGATGTAAAGCTGATCGAGGGGACAACGGGCGACGAGGGTCACCACCCTCGGGTCCGCCTTTGGCCGGCGGAGCTCCGACAAGACACTGGTGTCCAGCACCCAAGCCATCA
>DATJAQ010000329.1:0-2734 GCA_035516075.1 Terriglobia bacterium
CGCTCCCAGTCATATTCTGTTCAATCCGGCACAGCCGGAGGCCGAGGCTCCTGTCTGCCGCGTCGAGACTCTTCTCGACGCTTTTTGTCCGCGGTGATCCCACGTCTGGAGTCGAGAACGCTCCCAAAAGCGTCGAGAAGATTCTCCACGCGGCAGCCTCGAAAACCCGCCCCAAAGTCCCGAGCCGGTGAGCCGGAAAAGAAGCGTCGAGATGAGTCTCGACGCGGCAGACAGGAGTGTCTGCGCCACGGCCGCTCCTGCGCCACGTCGGCACTTATGACACGAACTTCTAACTCAGGACATAGCCACTGGCTGAGCCATAAATATTGGTTGCCCGAAACAGGCGCCTGCAAGCGCGCTGCTCAGAATGAATTCACAAAACCGATATACGCCTTTCAAGGACTAAAGTCCTCCTTTCGCATGAACCTGCGAAATGGAAAGAAAGTATTAGCAGAGTGAATAAGAAAAGGATGGTGATCAAGTGTAAAAACTTATCCTGCGATTTTGGCAATGGGATGGCCCGCGCCCAAAGCCCTGAGTTCCGGGTCGCGTCCCGATAGCCGACCGAGTATACGAAGTCCCTGGGGGGAACGCAGTCAAATGATAGGCGCCGGGATCCATCCTAATTCTTCGGCAACGCGAAAGTCACATACGCACCCGCACCCGCCTTAGGAGCGCCCAACTTGGGGGCGAAGTAGCCGTCGGCGGCCGCCACACAGAGCGTCAGGTATTCGCGTCCTCCCACTGCATAGACGGCCGGAATCCCCTCCGAGGCGGCGGGAAGATCCTTCTCCCAAAGCACCTTGCCGGTGTCCTCGTCGTAGGCGCGGATCTTGCGGTCGGAAGCGGTGGCGACGAAGATCAGGCCGCCTGCCGTAACCACTACGCCACCGCGGGGGAAGTGCGCGCCCGTGTCGCGGTGGCCCTGCTCGGCCAGCACGTTGACGCCGCCGTTGGGGACCTGCCACTGGATGTCGCCGGTGTTCAAGTCGTAGGCCGTCAACTGCGACCAGGGAGGGCCGATCGCCGACAGGCCATTGCTTTGGAACAGAAAGTTGATGGGAGAGGTGTAGCGGATGAGGCTGGGGTTTTCGGGCATTGGAGCCGTGGAAGCCGTGGAAGCTGCGGGAGCGGAGCCGGAGACAGCCTCGCCGGCGCCGCCTCTGGGCTCTGATCCTCTTCCTCCGGGCCCGGGACCGGCACCGGGAGGCACCAGCTTGAGCAGCGTGGGGAGCTCCTTGGAGACGATGAACATCATGCCCTTTTCGGGATCGACGGCGGAACTGCCCCAGTTGGCGCCGCCGTTGTGGCCCGGCATCTCGATGCTGCCGCGCAGACTGGGCGGCGTGTACAGGCCCTCGTTGCGCGAGTTCTTCAGCAGTTCGCGCACCCGCGCCTGGTCGGCCTCGGGGATGTAGGGGTCGATATCCTTCTCGGTGAAGGACTGGCGCGCAAAGGGCGGCGGCCTGGTGGGGAAGGGCTGGGTGGGCGAACTGAATTCGCCGGGGACGTCCGACTGCGGCACGCGCCGCTCCTCGATGGGCCACAAGGGCTCGCCAGTGGCGCGATTGAAGACGAAGAGGAATCCCTGCTTGGTGGGCTGCGCCACGGCGTCCACAGTCGCGCCGTTGTGCTTCAGGGTGAGCAGCTTGGGCGCGGTGGGGAGGTCGTAATCCCAGAGGTCGTGGTGAACCAGTTGGAAATGCCAGAGGCGCTTGCCGGTGCGGACATCCAGCGCCAGCAGGCAATTGCCGAACAGGTCATCGCCTTTGCGGTTGCCGCCGAAGAAGTCGTAGCGCGCCGTGCCCAGCGGGATGTAGGCGATGCCGCGCCGGGGATCGATGGTCAACTCGCTCCAGTCATGCACGCCTCCGGAGGTTTTCCAGGCTTCCGGGGGCCAGGTCTCATAGCCGGGTTCGCCCGGGTGGGGCACGGTGTGGAAGACCCAGAGCAGCTTGCCGGTGCGGACGTCGTAGCCGTGAATATCGGCGGGAGGGGAATCGTACGAAAGACCGGGGGCCGGCAGCGACACGATCATGATGTTCTCGAAGATGCGCCCCGGATTGCCGGCTTCGAGCGGACGCGCGACGTCGCGGTCCAGGCCGATGCGCAGATCGACGCGCCCGCGATCGCCGAAGCTCTCCACGGTCTGGCCGGTGCGGGCGTCGATGGCTGTGAGGTAGCCGGCGTTGAAGTACAGCAGGCGGCGGTCGGCGCGATCTTCGCTTTCCCAGTAATTCATGCCGCGCGCTGCCACCGAGCCCTGGTTGGCGTGCGTCCAGAGTGGGTTGCCGGTGGCGGCGTCGAGGGCCACGATGGAGTTGTTTTTGGCCAGCACGTACATGGTGCTGCCGGCGACGAGGGGGTTGAAGTTGTATTTGACGGCGTCGGCGGTGGGGTAGGTCCAGGCTAGCTCCAGTTGGCTGACATTGGATTTGTTGATTTGTTTGAGGGAGGAGTACTGGGAGGAATCGGCGCCGCCACCGTACTGCGTCCAGGTGGCGAACGAGCGCAGATCGGCGGACCAGGCCAGAAGGGGGAGGGTGCAGAGGAGAGCGAGAGCGTGCAGATTCGAAAAACCCTGGCGTAGGGTGGCACGGATGACACATCGACGAAAAGCGTCGAGACGAGTCTCGTGCTTGCAAGGCAAGACGCGGCAGACACGAGTGTCTGCGCCACGTCGCCACCATCCCAACGCGGTTTTCATGGCTGCCGGCGGGTGGGGGCGGCTGTG
>DATJAQ010000330.1:0-50303 GCA_035516075.1 Terriglobia bacterium
CATGTCGATGAAACCCGGCGCCACCACCAGGCCAGTGGCATCGACCACACGCCGGCCTTGGGCGGCGTCGATGCGGCCGATGGCGGCGATGCGGTCGCCGCGAATGCCGACGTCCGCTGTGAACCACGGATTGCCCGTGCCGTCGATCACGCGCCCGTTCTTGATCACCACATCGTATTGCGGCTCCGCCGTTCCGGCGGCGAGATACCCCGCCGCGGCGATCTCACCGAGGGCCTGGCCCACGATGCGAGTGCTGGCGTCAGGATCGGTCGGGACGGCGACGCGGTTGGCGTAAATCGCAAAGGCCATGTGCTCGCCCGAAGGGGTGGTGAAGTAGCCGGCGAGCCCTTTGCCCGTCACCATCAGGTTGCGATTCAGCGGATCGCCCGCCGTGTAGGTGCCCGTCTTGGCATGCACCTGGCCCGCCGCCGGCGACGCTGTTTGAATGTTCCACAGCGTCCCGTCGCGGCCTAGGATAGGCAAGGCGCGCAGGAAGAGTGGAAAGTCCGGGCGGCCGGCCATGACGGCCAGGTAGTGGACCATGAAGTCCGGTGTGAAGAACGCCGCTTCCGAGCCGCCGGCTCCGTCTCCCTGTGAAGCTCCGGTGAGGTCCAGTCCCGCCCGCTCGAGCCACTGACGTTCGCGATCGAATCCGGCCTGTGCCGGCTCGGATTTGTCCTTGGCCAGCACCGCGCCGAGCACGTAGGGCGTGAGGCTGGCGTGCAGGTTCTGGCTCACCTTAAGCGTTACCTTGATCTCCTCGGAGAGTGGCGGCGACACGTGTTCAGCCACCAGATTCTCCGGAGTGTACGAGCTCGCGATTTTCTTGAAGTCCGCCGCCGCGCCGCCTTCTCCGGCTGCCGCTCGAACGCCCGCCGCAGCCAAAGTCTCGCCAAATGCGATCTCGGCGAAGCGATGCGGCACGGGTACGTTGTAGTTGAAGAGCACCGAGGGCTTCCCCAGCGGCATCGTTCCTTTAACGGTCACGCTGCGCCTGCCCTCCGGCCCGGCTGTATCCTGGGTAAAGTTGATGTCCGGGTTCGAACCCGCCGCTCCGGTGGTGGCCTGGTTGATGAACTGGGCGTAGGCAGTGAGGGGAGAGATTTCAAGCTTGACGGCGCCGCCCAGGGCTGCGCCCGGGCTGGCGGTGACGTCGATGATGTTGTCATTGACGACGATGGGGGAGATGACGGCGCCCGTCCCCAGCTCGTTTTCGCCTTCGGGGAAGAGGGTGGCGTCTACCAGCACGCGCCCCTCAATCCGCTTCACGCCGTGCGCTGCCACTTGGCGCGCCAGCTCCCGCAGCACGGCCAGCGGGTCGCCTGGCACGGCGCGCGTGTCAACGCTTCCGCCGTAGCAATGATCCTCATTCTCGAAGGCGAGCGAGCCGTCCGGCTGGATGCGGCCCGACAGATTGGGATCGCCGCTCGCCACCAGCACGACGTCCCCGCGCAGTACGCCGCCCGCGTCCACCGGGCCCGTGCGGTAGACGCGCGTGTGAAAGCGATAGTCCGAGCCCAGCAGCGCCAGCGCCGTGCCCTCGGTGACCAATTTGGTGGTGGACGCCGGCGTGAAGAGCTCCTCGGGGTTGAGTAAGAACACCGGTTTGTGGCGGTCGAGAGAATAGATCTCGATCCCGAAGGTGGCGTGCTTGAACTCCGCCCGGCTTGTGATCTGGCGGATTCGCTCCGCCAGCGACGGTTCCTGGCCCGCGGCGACGCCTGCGGCGAGAAGAGCCGCCACGACCAGAGCCGCGAGCCTGCGCGTTTTTCTCATGCCGAGCCAGTCCGCCATCGGGAGTCCCTCCCCCGCGCCGCCGGAGAGCGCAGTGCGCGGCCCGTCAGTTTACATCGTTGTGTTAGCATGGCGTACTTCGATTTATGGGACCAAGGAATCTGCCCGTGAGCCTTCAACTTCGTATCGCAGCAATCCTCCCCTGGGCGTTACTGGCGGCGCTCGCTTCGCCAGCCGCCATTCTCGCACAGGAAAGCGACACCATCGAGCTGGCGGCGCCCGCGGGCCAACTGCCGGTGAGGATCGTGCCCGACGGCGCGAGCATCCTGCCCAACGGCAGGCGGATCACCCCGCACGGCGTATCGATCACGGTCGCACCGCATCCCTACGGCCTGGCGCTCTCTCCGGACGGCGCCACGCTAGTTACCGTCAACAGCGGAACCTCGCCCTTCTCGGTGTCGATTATCACTCACTTGGCCGGCAAGCACCCGGCCTTGGCCCAGATTCCACCCCAGCCGACATCGTCCGATGCCGACCCCAAGAGCGTATTCCTGGGAGCGGCGATTGCGCCCGACAATCGCACCCTTTACGTCTCCGAAGGCAACAACGGCCAGGTGGGCATTTTCGACCTCGTCACTCACGAGCGCCTGGGTGCGCTTCTGCTCGACAACCCCGCCGGAGGCGGCCCTGGGGGCCCGTCGCGCGACAGTCTGGCCGGTGATCTTGAACTCGCACCCGACGGCCGCCATCTTTTCGTGCTCGATCTGGCGCATTTCCGGCTGGTGGTTTTCGACACGGGCTCGCGCAAGATGGTGTCGAGCACCCAGGTGGGTTTGCTGCCCTTCGGCCTGGCACTGTCTTCCGACGGCCATTGGGCGTACGTCTCGAACGTGGGCATGTTCACCTACGCGCTTATTCCCGGCGTCGACCCGCAGCATGCGAAGGACACTGGGCTTGACTTCCCGCCCTTCGGCTTTCCCTCCGGGGCGGCTCAGGACGGCGCCGAAATTAATGGCCGCCGTATTCCGGGACTCGGCGATCCGAACGCCCCCGGCTCAAATTCCGTCTGGGCCATCGACGTTTCATCTCCGAGCGAGCCTGCGGTGAGAGCCAGGGTGCCGACGGGCATTCCGGTGGGCGCGAAATCGGTGGGGGGCAGCAGTCCGGGCGCGGTGGTGGCGGGCCGAACTGCGATCTACGTGTCGAATGCCGCGCAAGACAGCGTCACCGAGATCGATGCCCGCACCTTTCGCGTGAAGCGCACAAAGCGCCTCGAGCCTGCGGAGAGCGTACGCGGCTTACGCGGCGTGCTGCCTTTCGGCCTCGCGCTCAGCCGGGACCAGAAACGGCTCTACGTGGCCTGCGCAGGCATCAACGCGGTGGCGGTGATGAACACCGGCCGTTTGGGCGTGGAAGGCTACATCCCCACCGGATGGTTCCCGGCGCGCGTCGCGGTGAGCGCGGACAGCAAGACCCTTTACGTGAGCAGTGCCAAGGGTTTCGGCGCCGGGCCCAACGGCGGACCGTCTTTTCACGAGGGCCCGGAAGGGACCTATATTGGCGACATCACTCACGGAGTTGTTTCGGTGGTGCCGGTGCCTGACGACGAGGCCTTGAAGACCGAAACCACCCAGGTGCTCGAGAACAACGGCTTCGTGCCGAATCTGCTGACGGCCCGGCCTCCCGGCTTTCCCATCCCCTCGCCGGAACGGCCCGAGTCCTTGACGGCTGCGCTCGGAACGAGCCAGCAGATCCACCACGTCATTTTCGTGGTCAAGGAGAATCGCACCTTCGACCAGGTGTTCGGCGATCTCGGCAGGATTGGCAACGACTCCGTGAACGGCGAGCCCTCCATCGCCGCGGCCGGCTACGGGCTCGATGCCACCGTGACGCCCGCAAAAAACGAAGACGAAGGGAAGAATCAGGCGGCCCCGAACCTTCCGGTGGTCGAGCACGCCCGCGTTACGCCCAACCATCACGCTCTGGCCGAGCGGTTCGGCGTGAGCGACAACTTCTACGTGGACTCCGACGTCTCCGTGGACGGGCACCACTGGCTGGTGGGGAATTACCCGAACGAGCTCGTGGAAGCCGGCTGGCCGGCGGCCTACGGCGGACAGTTCGACTTCAAGCCCGATCCGGATGCGCCCGGGCGCCTCGAGATTGGAGCTTCGAATCCGTGGCCCGAGTCCTACCTCGAGGCCGGGTCGCTGTGGGAGCACCTCGCCCGGCACCATGTCACGTTCCGGAATTATGGCGAGGGTCTGGAAATGGCGGATGACGACGAAGAACCAGGCCTCGAGCCCACCGGCGTGCGCGAAGTGGTGAACATGCCCATGCCCGAGGTGCTGTTTGAAAACACCTCGCGCATTTATCCGACCTTTAACACCAACATTTCGGACCAGTACCGCTTCCAGCAGTTCAGCAAAGAGTGGGACGAGCGTTACGCCAGCGGCCGCGAGCCCCTGCCGCAGTTCATGTTTATCTGGCTCCCCGACGACCACACGGCCGACCCTCGCCCGGCCGACGGCTACCCGTACCGCGCCTCCTACGTGGCCGATAATGACCTGGCTCTCGGCAAGCTCGTTCAGCTCGTCTCCCACAGCGCGTTCTGGAAAGACACGGCGATCTTCGTCACCGAAGACGACGCCCAGTCCGGCACCGATCACGTTGACGCCCACCGCAGCCTGCTGCTCGTCATCAGCCCCTACTCGCGTCGCGGCGTCTCCCACATCCACACGAGCATCGCCAGCATCCTGAAGACGTTCGATCTCGTCTTCGGTATGCCCTACCTCAACCAGTACGACGCCGCGGCCACCGACCTTTCCGACGCCTTCACCGACAAGGCCGACTTCACGCCTTACGACGCGCTGCCGCCCGACCTTCGGGTGTTTGACCCCTCCAAGGTGGTGGAGGCGGGACTCGTGCCCGGCACCGCCGCCCCGCCCTCGGAGCCCCTCGACGACCCCAGCCGAATGCGGCGCGAAATGCGCGAGGAGAACCATCCCAAGGCCGCGCCGCCCGGCCCCTGACCGGCCCGCAGCCGCGCGCCCACCCTCGGGATGCCAGGAGAGCGCGAGAGGATCCCGCGTAAATGGATCGGTTGAGAGTATGGCCTACGGCGTCTCGCCGAGCTGGCGGGCCAGGCGCTCGTAAGCGGCGGCGTAGGCTGGCAGGTCTGGAACAAGCTGGTGGGCCAGGCGGTATTGTTCGTAGGCGGCCCGGACGTCCAGGGAGCCGGAGGCCGCCCCCTTGGGCGCCGCGCCCGCCGTGGCTTCGAGTTGGGTGCCCAGCGCGAAGTGATCGGCGGCGCTGTCGGGATCGAGCCGCACTGCTTCCTGGAATTCCTTCACGGCGCCCGCGTGATCGCCCAGCAAGGCCAGGGTTTCGCCGAGTGCGCGGTGGTACCGTGGCTGGTTAGGGCCGGCGGCGGCGGCGGCGCGAAGCTCTGCGGCGGCGCCGGCGTAATCCTTCTTCGCGAGCAATGTCTGGCCGAAGGCAGCGTGGGCTTCGCCGGCGTAGGGTGAGTCGGGATAGGTCGCGAGCGCCTCGCGCAGTTCGGCCACGCCGCGGTCGCCCTGGCCGGCCGCCACCAGCAACAGGCCGGGGTCGAACAACCGGGCCCCGGCGGTGCCCAGGGTTTCGAGGTTGCCTTCCTCGGGTTTGCCGAAGGCCCAGAATCCTGTCACGTGCTTGTCGGGCCAGTAGACGTACGTGAGGCTCCGGATCGTATTGAGCGTCCGGCCCGACCAGGCGAGGGGGGCGAGCGTCGCCCCGCGCGCCTCGCGAAGTGCCGCGGCGCGGAAGGGTTCGTCACCGCTCACAGGCTGCACGTCGCGCACGGCGCCTGTACCATCCACCAGCGCAGCCACCCGCACCGTAACGGCCCGGGCGGTGCTCGCGCCCGTCGGCCAAGCCGATGCCGCCGGTTGCAGGCGCCGCAGGTTGTAGAACGCCGGGTCCTCGGCGGCCAGCTTCCGGGCCACACCTGCGCCGCCGCCGAAATGACCTTCAAGGTAATCGGTGAGCTCCTGCGGGGTCCGGCCGGTCCAGCCGGGCAGCAGCATCGACCAAGCGTAGTAACGCAAGGCGTTGTCCGGTTGGTCCAGCCGGGCGCTCACCTGTGCCAGGTGGAGGGCGCCGTCTGATGACGGCCGCACCGCGTAGGCGGCGGCCACCAGAGGTTGGGCTGCGGCGTATTGTTTCGTCGCGTAGTCCACCCAACCGAGCGTGTCCAGGTAGGCCGCCAAGCTGAAGATGCGTCCGTTGTAGTCCTTGGGGACCTCGAGCGAATTCGTGTCGCTTACGCCGGCCAGGGCCTGGGTGGCTGCCGAGCGCGCGTAGTCCTCCGCCTGATCCAGATCCACGCCGGCCTCGGCTAATCCGTAAGCGACGTTGTTCAGGTTGAGATCGGTGCGGTCGATGTCGAGGGCGCGCTTCAATTGCGCGCGGCCTTCGTCCAGATTGCCCGCACGCAGCAGCGCGGCGCCCCACGCGGTGTAGATGGCCGCGTTGTCGTGTACCATGGCCGCAGCTTTGGCCCAGGCCTGGGCCGCCTCGTTCCAGCGATCCAGCAGGCCGTAGGTTTGCCCCAGGCTAGGGTAGGCGAGGCGATCGAGCGGGTTCACCGCAAGCTGTTTCTGGAACCGCTCGATGGCCTGGTCGTACTGGTGCCGGGCCAGGTAGACCTGTCCCAGCAGGCTGTAGGCCAGCGGGTCGTCCGGACGGAGGGCGATCTGAGTCTTAAAGGCCTGCTCGGCGTCGTCCAGCAGGCCGATCAGCAGATCGGCGCGCCCGAGGCTGAGCCAGGCGGTCTTGCTCTTGGGGTCCTTGCGCGTGGCCTGTGCCAGCACCGAGCGGGCCAGGAACGGGTCGTTCCCTTGCAGGGCCTTGTTGGCCGCCTGCTCCATTTCGTCCGCGCTCATGCCCGCCACCGACGACTCCACGTTCACGGGACCCGCCCGCCGGAGCTGCAGGGTCTGCTCCAGGTCGCCCTGCACGATATTCTTGAAGGCTTCAAATGCCTGCCAGTCGCTGGCCGGGAGCAGATCCGCTTTGCTCCTTACCAACCGGTGCACTTTAAGATGGCCCTGCTCGAAGGTGTAGGTGGAGTCATAGCTTGCAAAAGGCCGATCCGCGTGCACGGGGAGCGGGAGGTCGACCCGGTAGGACGGGTCGATCTCGAGGTCAAGCGTGGAGTCCACGGTCCCGAGCGCCGAGAGTCTGATATCTTCGGGCTTCGGGGCGTCCGGCTGCTTCGCCGCCGCCTCTTCCTGCTTACGGGCGCGGTCGATTTCCGCCCCCCAGCTCCCGGTTTCAGCCCCCAGCGTCGGAACGAGCACCTGCTGGGTCTTTTCGAAGGGCGGGAAGAACCCTGCGTCGGTAACGGGCAGTTTAAGGGTGAAGGGCTGGGTAAGATCGAGCGGATCGGAGTGGGTGGCGTCTCCCGCCGTCGCCCCCGGCGCCTGCATCACGGCGAGATTCCTGGTAAGAGACGAGAGGGCCCGCTGATTGCCGAGCCTGAACAGGGTGCGGAACATCACCTCCGTCTCGCCTCGAACCTCGACGTCGTCGTTCAGCGTGAGCTTGCCGTTCGCGTCCAGCTTGCCGGTGATCGTCAGCGTTTGGCGGTCCGGAACCAGCGGGTGCGCCGGAATCTCGGCCAGGCTGCTCGCGCCCGGCTCCACCAGCAGGGCCTGCCGGCCGCGCAGCGGGACCGCCAGCACGCCGAGCGGGGCCACGCCCATGGTGGGGTCCATCCAGAGAAGCTCGCCGTTCATCGGCACCACGGTGATGACGTGATCGAATTGCCCCGGCGTGGGCACGGTGGGCGCCATCACACCGCGTTGGGCGTTCACCAGCGCCGGATAGGCCTTGATGTCCGCCGCAGCCAGCAGAGCCTGCAGGAGCCCGGTCTTGTCCTTGCAGTCGCCGTAGCTGTTCCGCAGCACGTCGACGGCCGCGTGGGGCTGGTAGCCGCCGATACCGAATTCGAGGGCCACGTAGCGCACCTTCACGGAAACGTAGTCGTAGAGCGCTTCCAGCTTTTCACGCGGGGTCGATTTGCCGGCTGTCAACTGGGCCGCAAGCTGGCGGATCTCCGGCGTGGGCGTCACCCGCCCGGCCTCCAGGCCCAGGTACCAGTCGCCCACCTGCTTCCAGTCCGTCAGCGTGCTGGCCACAAAGAGGGGCTCCTGGCGTCCACCGCGGTCTGTGGTCGGGTTCGGATTCGACAAGACCCACCGATAGGTCTTGCGGCCGTCCTTTTCCTCCACCGTTCCGTGGGCGTCCGGTGCGGTCTTGATCGTAATCTGGCGGCCGGCGGGCACGTCCAGTACCACGATCTCCGAGTCCACGTAGCTTCGGCGGTTCTGAAAGTGCAGGGCCCAGAAGTCGCCCGGCTTCAGCGGCACGCGCACCACGCGGGTGAACTGGAACTCGAGCGCGTCCCCCACGCTCAGGTCCCGCGCTACCATCGCCTTCATCTTGAGATCGCTGAACATGGGCGCCGACTGCGACACGGGCGAGGCCATGTCCAACGCCTGCGCCGGGTCCACCGCCAGCACGGTGCCGTCTTTCTTCACGGTGCGGAAATAGTCGATCTTGAGGCTTTCCAGCGCGCTCGCGTAGGGGAAGTAGAACTGGGCCACCTGGTCGCGCCCTGCTTCGGTGACCACGCGAATGCGGGCGTTCTGGGCGATCGCGCCCGTGCCGTCGTTCTGGAAGCGATAGACGGTCTGAAGCTGCTCGACCACGAGGTCCTTGGAGGGCGCTTTGGCGGCGGCGTCATCCTGCGCGGCCTCGCCAGGGGGGACCAAGCCGAGCGGCGCCCAAAGGGCGGCCAGCAGGGCCACTAGAATCAGATTTCGTTTGGCTCGGGACATTTGTGAACGACTCATCCTGGGGCAGCGGCCACGGGCTGTCAACTGCCGGCTGTGTTTAAGCAGGGCGCCAGCCGGCTTCCGCCGGAGACGCTGCGCAGGGACACTGTCGAATATAGCATGATCCCGCCCGCCCGCGCCGACCCCTCGGCCGCTCCCCAATCGCCCGTTCACTCAATCACTCAATCACCCGACGGCCCCCCACCCGGCGCGTGTTGCGGCCTGTTTTACATCGTGTGTACAATCGATGCGCCTGCCTGGCAACGGATTGCGCATGGAGTTTAAATGGCGAAAAGGAAACTGATCATCCCGAAGTTCGCTTCGGAAGCCGACGGGGCCCGCCGGCACGATCGGCATAAGCGGGAACTCGAGAAGGCGCTGGAGCAGCGTATCCGGGAGGGGTCAACTTTGACCTTGCAGCAGGCCGCCGCACGCATGAAACTGCGGCCGGTCACCATCCGGCTGCCGGTCGAAGATATCGACGCCGCGCGCGGCCTGGCCGCCCGCAAGGGCATCGCCTACCAAACTTGCATCAGAATGCTCCTGCGGGAAGCCCTGCAGCGCGAGGCCCGCCGAAGGTAGGCCCGGCTCCAAAGGCGGGGCTCTGCCGCTACTCATCAATGCCCGGGGCCACGTCCCGCGCCGGCGCGGCGCCTACCTCCGCTGCGGTCAGAGTGTTAAGGAATGTCTCGTGGGAATGTGCCGGATGGCTTCGCCCACCTCCCGGCGGGCCAAGTCGAGTTCATAGGTCTTTTGCAGGTTCATCCAAAGATCCGGGCTGGTGCCGAAGTACCGGGCCAGGCGCAGGGCTGTGTCGGCGGTGATGGCCCGCCTGCCGGCGATAATCTGCGAGATGCGGTTGGCGGGCACACCGAGCGTGCGGCCCAACTGGGCGCCGGAGAGGCCGATCGCCTTCAGTTCGTCGGCGAGGATCTCGCCGGGGTGGATCGGGGTGCGTGCCATGCGATTCTCCTTAATGGTAATCAACAATCTCAACGTTCTCCGGGCCACTGGCGCCTGTCGGCCAATGAAAACAGATGCGCCACTGCGGATTGATCCGGATGCTGTATGGGCCCTTCCTGTCACCGGCGAGGGCCTCCAGGCGGTTGCTGCGAAGTTGTCCCAGGTCCTGCAGGCTGACGGCCGCTTCGAGAAGTCGAAGACGCTTTTCAGCTTGATGGCGGAAGCCTTCGAAAGCCGCCACCCTTTCGCCCTCCGCGAAGCGGCGGGTTTCCCGGTCACGATAGCTCCGGATCACAGATGAGTGTACTGCGAAATACGCGGTACGTCAAGCGTCCTGGCCGAAGCGTCTCGAACCAGGCTGTCGTGTGAATGGCTGCGAACCGCCGGATGGAACAAGGCGATCAGCGTGGAGGCGAGCGGCGCATCCGGGAGGGTTCCGTCTCAACTCTCCAGCAGGCTGCCGCCCGCGCCCCCACTTCCCCGGTCGTTCGCCGGAATCCTTCCCTTTCGTGGCGCGCACCCTCAAGGGGCCGAAAAGTTCCCAAAGCGGGCGGCGCGGTGTACACTCACGGCGACCGGGCCTCCGGCCGGGGAATTCCCGGGTGACGCTGAAAGGCTCCAGTCCCGGCGCGCCGGCCTATGGAACCTGCAACCTCCAGTCACGGACTGATTGAGCGAATCAAGAACGGAGACCCGGAGGCCTTTTCCGCACTCTTCGCAAAGTATCGCCCGCGCCTTGCGGTTCTCGTCCATTACCGGATGGGCCCTGAACTGGGGCGATTTTATGAACTCGACGACATCCTGCAAGAGGCTTTTTTCAAAGCCTTTCGGGACTTCGATCAGTTCACCTATCGAGCGCCGGGAAGCTTCATGAGCTGGCTGGCGCGCATCGCGGACCACGTGCTGGCAGACCTGGCTCGTACCCAGGGCCGGCAGAAGCGCCACGCGGCCGGGATGCTGCGATTTCGATCCGAGAGCAATCCCTCCGGCCCCGAGCCTGCCGACAGCAAGACGCCGAGCCGGGTGCTGGCCCAGGCGGAGGGTGTGCGTGGGCTGCTTGACAAGCTCAATTCCCTGCCCGAAGACTACCGGCAGGTCATTCTGCTGATGAAGGTGGAGGGCCTCTCCACGTCGGAGGCGGCAGAGCGGCTGGGAAAGTCGAACGAGGCCACCGCCCTGCTGCTGCATCGGGCCCTCAAGCGCTTTCGCTCGCTTCAGCACCCGCCGGCAGGCCAGTGAGAGTACCCTTGACGGAACCTGTCTCCGATGAGTCCGGCCAGAAAACGATGCAGGACGCCGACGGCCGGGAACAACTCGTTGCCAATGCGGTAGCCGATTATCTCGACCGCCTGACCCAAGGCGAGACTCTGGATATCGACGGCTTTTGCCGGAGGCATCCAGCGCTGGAGCCAGACCTGCGGGTAGCGCTCGAGGCTGCGCAAGGAATCGACGCCATGCTTCGGCCGGAGGACCCATCGCTCCCCGCCCGGCGTCCCGAGGCTGAGCTTCCCGAGCGGCTCTCCGGCCACAAGATCCTCAGTGAGATTGGGTCCGGCGGGATGGGCCGGGTGCTGCTGGCGATCGACGAGAGGCTGGGCCGGAAGGTGGCGATCAAGGTGCTCAGCCCTGCGTTCCAGGGCAACGCCCTCTTGCGCGAGCGCTTCATGCAGGAGGCGCGCGCCATGGCCAGGCTGACGCACCCGCATATCGCCCACATTTACAGCCTGGGACCGGCCGGCGAAGCGCCTCATTTTGTGATGGAGTATGTTGAAGGCGCTCCGCTCACGGAAGCCGACCGTCCGTTGACCCTTCGCCAGAAAGTGGAGCTGATGCATAAGATCGTTCTGGCGGTGGATTTTCTGCATCAGCACCAGGTGATCCATCGCGACCTCAAGCCGGGGAATATCCTGGTGGGGCCGGACCTGGAGCCCAAGGTTCTGGATTTCGGCCTGGTAGTGATGGGGAAGGAGCAGGGAAACAGACTCACCCAGCCCGGTGACCTGCTGGGAACGCCGGACTACTTCTCTCCCGAGCAGGCGCGCGCCGCCGTGCCGCTCGACCCCCGCAGCGACATCTTCTCGTTGGGAACCGTCTTCTACGAGTTGCTCACTTCCGAGTTGCCTTTTCATGGCGAGACCCTTCCGGAACAGGTCCGGCGCATTTGCGAGGAGGACCCAGCCCTGCCGCGCCGGATCGATTCCACCATTTCCGGAGACTTGCAGAACGTCTGCCTCAAGGCCCTGGAAAAAAGCCCCGCCCACCGGTACGCTTCCGCCCGCGAAATGGCCGGCGACCTCGAGAGATTTCTAGCCGGAGAGCCGGTGCTGGCTGTTCCCACCTCATATTCGCGCCTCATGACGGGGAGAATCGATCAGCACCTCCGCGAATTAGCCAGCTGGAAGCAGGATCACATCCTCTCCGAGGTTGAGTTCGACTCCTTTCGCAAGCTCTACGAACGGCTGGTGGATCGCGAAGACGCGTGGATCATGGCCGTCCGCCGGCTCACATTCTCCCAGGTCAGCCTCTACCTCGGCGCGTGGATTCTGGTGCTGGGCGCCGTGCTGGTGATGCTGTTTCACTACCCCCGCCTCACGGAGACGCCGTCGGTGCTGGTGGTGAGCGTCGCCGCGGTCTCCACGGCGTGGATCGGCGTTCGCTGCTGGCAGCAGAACCAACGCCGCATCGCAGTAGCCTATCTCCTGGCTTTTTGTCTCGTGCTGCCGGTGGCCTGGCTGGTGGTGATGGGCAGGTTCGGGGTTCTGACGGCGCCCAGCCGCGGCGACCCAGCGCTGGAGTTTCTCGCCCAGTTCGCCACCTTCAAGAGGACCAGCAACGCCCAGCTCTGGTGGGCCATCCTGTTGTCCCTGCCCGCCTACTTCTGGCTTCGCCGGTTCACCCGCGCCTCGGTCTTCTCGCTCGTTTTCGCGGTGATGTGTGCCGCGCTCACCGGGGTATCGCTGCTGCGGATGGGTCTGCTGCAATGGCTCGACACGGACCCGGGACGGCCTTACCTCGACCTCATCCCCTTCGCGCTCGCTTTCTTTCTCGCCGGCATGCTGATCGAGCGGCTTCACTACCCTGCGGACTCACGCTACTTCTATACCGTGGCGGTGGTGGCGACCCTCGTGAGCCTGAGCGGCGTGGCTTTGTACCACGAGCCTTACGCGCAGTGGCTGAAGCGGGTACTGCCCAGGACGCGCGGGCAGTTGGAATACCTCTTCATCGTCAACGCCGCCATTTATCTGTTGCTGCAATCGGTCTGCGAAAGGCTCCCGCTCAAGCAGATGCGCGCCGTGGCCAAGACCTTTAGCTTCGTCATCCCCGGGCACGTGCTGACCTCGCTCTTCCTGTTGGGGCTGGCCGCTTCAGACCTGTGGAGCAAATCGCCCGCCAGCGCAGCACTGCGCCACGAGAGCCGGTTCTTTGAGATCCTGTTGCCCCTGGTTGCCTGCCTGTTTGTCTTCGGAAGCATTCCCAAGCAGATGAAGAATTTTCTCGCCACCGGCCTGTTGTTCCTGGCCATCGGCATCGTGCGCCTCGAACAGGATCTTTTCAAGGAGCACGCCGCCTGGCCCCTCAGCCTGCTTTTGACCGGCCTTCTGCTGATGTTCGCCGCCGCCCATTACTCTCCCTTGAGGATGGCTCTCACCCGGCTGGTCCGGCGCAAGCCATGACGGCCGTGGTGAGTAGCCACTTCCCGATTGCCGATTGATGATTGCCGATCAAAAAAGGAGCTGCAATCCACAGCAGTCCCCTCAATCGTCAATCGAAGATCGTCAATCGAAAATTCTCCCGCGTCGATGCAATTCGGGCCCGGGAATGTCGCTGTACCGTATTAGGAGGCTAATATGCGCAACGCGAAAATCTTGGTCCCGGTTGCACTGGTGGCGATGATGGCGGCCTGCGGTCCGGTGGAGTGGCTCAATCCCTGCTATAAGGATGGGGATGTGACCTTCGATCCGGCGCTGGTGGGCCGATGGAGCGACCCGGACGGCACCAGCGTCCTGCAACTTAAGGATGCAGGCGACGAGGCCTACCAGGTGGTTTACACCGAAGTTCAGTCCGATGGCGGCCGGCAGGAAAGCAAATTCGACGGGCATCTCGTGAGATTGGGGGCATTTCTCTTCCTGGATCTGCTTCCTCAACCGGCGAGCGCGAATCCCGGCGTTTATCCGTTCACCGTGAATCCATCCGAAGGCGAAACCGGAGTTCAGCCCCACGTGGCCGAGGTTGGCGACGGGCTTTACGCCGGCTTCGTTCGAGTGCCGCAAGCTTCCCCGGCAAACGACGGCAGCTCCTACGAACTTCATCTCACCCAGGCTCACTGGGTATTCCGGGTGTGGCTCGATGGAGATACGCTGCGCCTCGCCGACCTCAGCGAAGACTGGTTCAAGGGTGCCGTCGATCAGGGAAGGGTCGAAATGGGTCAGGAAGAAGTCAACGATACCCTGGTGCTGACCGCGTCCACCACCGAGCTGCGAGCGTTTCTTCAGGAGCACGGCGGAGACGAGGGCGCCTTTCCCGAGCCCGAGGAGGGATGGTCTCGCCAGAAGTGATTCTTCCCCGGGCCACCCTATCCGTCGCCGGTGCCGGGGGTGCGGAAAGCAAGGCGGTGTCACGCCGCCGCGGTCGAGGGCGCGGAGCTACATTGCTAGCCTACTGAGCTCCGCGCCGCGCCGGCCAGGGGACGACTGAACGAAATCCGCTGGAGGTCGTGCTCCCAGAATTGGCCAGCCGAAACATCCCAAGGTGCGCTCACGAATCTGCTCGTCTGAAACCGCAAAAATGACTCTCGTTCCGTGGGCGCCTGGCCTTTCGTCATGCCGAGCGAAGCCGGAGCCCGGTCGATTCAGGGGGCGATTGTGTGCATCTTTCCTAAGAAACTTGCTCGTTAGCTGCCCGAGAAAGGGCCTTTTTGAGCCCTGTTTGTCCAGCTTCTGGACACTTATTGTTTTTCGAAGTTTTTGTCAATTGCTGAAAATTTGTGCGAGGCTGACCGTGGAGTCAGGAGTCGGGAGTCGGGAGCGCCTCACGGCCGGCTGAATCAGGCCGCCCGGAGGGCGCCCCAAGAATGTCGTCGTATGAACGCCAATCGCTCGGTGGAAATGGGCCATTTTGTCGTCGTATGAACGCTTCTGTCTAAAAACACTACACTTTTCATTTTGGGAAGCCTCGCTTGGATGCGCCGTAAGTTATTGAAAACAGGTTCAGGGCATCTGGCGCGTTTTCGTCTGTAAGTCGTTGAAAGTAGGTAGGCCGATTCGCGCCTTTCGATGGCCATAAGTTGTTAAAAGTTCGCTCGGCGCTAAGGTCGCCTTTTGGCGGTCCTTCCGAGTGTCGCCGCGCCCGGCTGGCCGGTTCCAGCCCGGGTCTACAACGGCGAGTGCCGGCCGTGATATTGTGGGCCATAGTGCGCTGCGGCGTAGGGCGCCTTACCGAGGTCGGTAGATGGCCCACCCATCGTTGTACGGCGCGATCGAGGCTGGGGGCACCAAGTTCGTCTGCGCGGTCGGCAGCGGCCCGGACGATCTGCGCGGCCGCATCGAGCTGCCCACCACCACGCCTGGCGAAACCCTCGAACGGGTGCTGGGGTTCTTCGAGGTCCAGTCCAAACGCCAGCCTCTCGAAGCCTTCGGCATTGCCTCTTTCGGCCCCATCGACGTGCACGTGAAGTCGCCGGGCTTCGGCCACATTACCTCCACGCCCAAGCCCGGCTGGCGCGACGTGGATCTGGTGGGCCCCCTGCGGCGCGCCTTCAACCTGCCCGTCGCCTTCGATACCGACGTGAACGCTGCGGCGCTTGGCGAGCGCCGTTGGGGCCGCGCTCAGGGGCTCGATACTTTCGTGTATGTGACTGTGGGCACAGGGATTGGCGGCGGCGCCATGGCGGAAGGGCGCCTGCTGCACGGCGTGTTGCATCCCGAAATGGGCCACATGCGTATCGCGCACGATTGGCAGGCGGACCCCTTCCCGGGCGCGTGTCCGTTTCACGGCGATTGCTGGGAGGGCTTGGCAGCCGGCCCGGCCATGAAGGCTCGATGGGGAGTCTCGTCCCACGACCTTCCGCCCGGCCACCGGGCCTGGGATCTGGAGGCGCACTACCTCGCCTTGGGAGTGGTGAATCTGGTGTGCACGCTCTCGCCGCAGCGCATTATTCTGGGCGGCGGTGTGATGCACCAGGCGGAGTTGTTTCCGTTGATCCGAAGCAAAACCCTGAAGCTGCTGAACGACTACATCCGCGCGCCCGGCATCGTGGAGCGCATCGACGAGTACGTGGTGCCGCCGGGGTTGGGTGACAACGCCGGCGTGCTCGGAGCCATTGCACTAGCGCTCGCGGCCGTCGAAGCGTGAAGACAGCGCAGGAGTTACGGGTCGGCCGCTCGGTTCGCGGCAGTAGCTGCTCGCCCGCTCCGGGGCAGCAGAAGCGCCAGCGCGCCGCCGGCCAGCAGGCCCAGGCTGAGCAGGCCGAAGGCGTAAAAGGTATCCCCCGTCCGCTTGATCAAGTAGCCCGCCGCCAGCGGCCCGAAGTATCCGCCCAAATTGCCTAAGGCGTTCACAAGCCCCATGGCCGAACCGGCGGCGCGGGAGGGCAGGGTTTCGGTGGGGATCGCCCAGAAGGGGCCGAGCGCCCCGTAGGAGCCCGCGCCAACGAGGGCGATCAGCGCGAACGAGCCCGCCGCCGAATAGCGGCTGAGCAGCACTCCGCCGAGCAGGCACAAGCCGCTCCAGGCCAGGGGTCCGGCGACGTGATGGCGTCGCTCGCCGCGGCGGTCGGAGTGGCGGGAGATCAGCACCATGCCGATTCCGGTCACGACGTAGGGCACGGCGAAGAGGACTCCAACCCACAAGTGACTGAGCTGCTTAGCCTTCTCCATGGCAGTGGGGAGCCAGAACAGGTAGCCGTAATTGCCGGCGTCGAGCATGAAATACACCAGGCACATCAGCAGCACCGGCCCGCTCACCAGGGCCCGCCACGCGGGCGCCTGCGCCGCCGAATCGGACGCTTCGGCGGCCTCGGCCTGTTCGAGTTCGGCCTGTTCACGCTGAAGCGTCTCTTCCAAGTAGGTGCGCTCGGCGGCTGAAATCCACCGGGCCTGATGCGGATGATCGTGGATTCGGGTTAGCCAGGCCACCAGCCAGACGAAGGGCAGGCAGCCCTCGGCAATCAGCAAAACACGCCAGTTCCAGCGGCCCAGAATCCAGCCCGAAAGGGGCGAGGAGACGACCACCGCCAGCGGCAAACACAACATCCAGAAGGCGTTAGCGCGGGCGCGCTCCGCCCGGGGAAACCAACTGGCCAGCAGCACCAGCACGGCGGGCCACACCCCGCCCTCCGCCACGCCGAGCAGCAGACGCATGATCCAGAACTGGTGCCCGGTGCGCACGACTCCCGTGCCCGCTGAGCACGCTCCCCAGGCCACCAGCAGAATGGCCACGAACCATTTGGCGCTCCAACGGCGCGCCAGATAGCCGCCGGGGATCTGAAGCGCCAAGTAGCCCCAGAAAAAGATGCCGGCCGCGCTGCCCGCCTGTCGAGGGTCCAGGTGCAGGTCGCGGCTGATGGCAGGCAGGGCGAGTGATATGTTGGTTCGATCGATGAAGGCGATGGTGTACATCACAAATGCCACCACGATCACGCGCAGCCAGCGCTCGCGCGGAACGGACTCAAGATGCACGTTCTCAATAGCTTGCGTCATCGGTCACAACTCCGCGACCCACCCGAGGATTGCCCTTGCCCGGCTCCTGTGCTACTCTGCACTGAGCTTGACTCCCGGCACTTAGGAGTCAACGGAGCATAGCACTCAACACCGCAAAAGCAACCCCCAAGCGCGCCCGGCTGAGTCACCAGGATCGACCTTCGGCCATCAAATTTTGCGTCCCACTTGGTTCAGGTTGGCGTTGGCGCGCGTTTTGGGTCAGGCTTGATGGCTGCAGCGGGGAAAGGTGCAAGGAGCAGAGGGCAGTCGATGGGTGAGGTTCTGGCACAACTCGAACAGCTTCTCCGTGAGCGCATTGTGGTGCTCGACGGCGCCATGGGCACCATGATCCAGGCGCGCGGTCTCACCGAGGAGGACTACCGCGGGCGGGAGTTCGCCCACCATTCTAAGTCTTTACGGCTCAACAACGATGTGCTCTCGATCACGCAGCCCAAGCTCATCGAAGAGGTCCACCTTCAGTATCTCGAAGCAGGCGCGGACATCATCGAAACCAACACTTTCAATGCCAACGCCGTTTCGCTTGCCGAATACGGACTCCAAAGCCACGTCTACGATATCAACCGCGCAGCCTCGCTCGTGGCGCGGCGCGCCGCCGATAAGTTCAGTGCCGCCCAGGGCCGGCCCGCGTTCGTGGCGGGTTCGATGGGGCCCACCAGCCGCTCGGCGTCTGTCTCGCAAGACGTCTCGAATCCGGGCGCGCGTTCGGTGAATTTCGAGCAGTTGCGGCAGGCCTATTACGAACAGGCGCATGGACTGGTGGATGGTGGCGTGGATTTGCTGTTGGTCGAAACGGTCTTCGACACGCTGAACTCCAAGGCCGCCCTGTTTGCCATTGACCAGTACTTTGAGGAAATCGGACGCCGCCTGCCCGTGATGGCCTCGGTGACCATCGTGGACCAAAGCGGACGCAACCTCTCTGGCCAGACGCCTGAAGCCTTCTGGATCTCCGTATCGCACGCCGGGCTCTTCAGCGTGGGCATCAACTGCGCTCTGGGCGCGAAACAGATGCGGCCCTTCATTGAGGAGATGGCCCTGGTGGCTCCTCTCCCGGTGAGCTGCTATCCCAACGCCGGGCTGCCCAACGCCTTCGGCGGTTTCGACGAAACGCCGGCGAGCATGGCCGCCGATCTTGGCGACTTCGCCCGGCAGGGGTGGCTCAACATCGTGGGTTCGTGCTGCGGCTCCACGCCCGCCCATACCCGCGCCATCTCGCAGGCCGTGCGCGGCCTCGCTCCACGCGTGCCCACGCCGGCCGATCATCAGACGCGGTTGAGCGGCTTCGAGCCGCTGGTGATGCGGCCCGACATGAATTTCGTCAACATCGGCGAGCGCACCAACGTCACCGGCTCGCCGAAGTTCTCCAAACTAATTTTAGCCGGCGATTACGAGGGAGCGCTCAGCGTGGCGCGCCAGCAGGTGGACGGCGGCGCACAAATCATCGACGTAAACGTGGACGAGGGCATGCTCGACTCCGAGCAGGTGATGACGAAGTTCCTCAATCACGTCGGCTCGGAGCCCGACATCGCGCGGGTACCTATCATGATCGACAGCTCCAAGTGGAGCGTGATCGAAGCGGGCTTGCGATGCGTTCAAGGCAAGGGGGTGGTGAATTCCATCAGCCTGAAGGAGGGCGAGGAGGTCTTCAAGGCGCGCGCCCGCCTGGTGCGCCGCTACGGCGCGGCGGTGGTGGTGATGGCCTTCGACGAGCGCGGCCAGGCGGATTCGGTCGAACGCAAGCTCGAGATCTGCACTCGCTCCTACAAGATCCTGACCGGGCAGGTTGGATTTCCGCCCGAAGACATCATCTTCGATCCGAACATCCTCACCATCGCCACCGGCATGGAAGAGCACAACAATTACGCCGTGGCCTATATCGAGGCGGCGCGCCAGATCAAGGCTACGCTGCCCCACGCCAAAGTCAGCGGCGGTGTGAGCAACATCTCGTTTTCGTTCCGCGGCAATAACACGGTGCGTGAGGCCATGCACTCGGCGTTTCTCTATCATGCCATTCGCGCCGGCATGGATATGGGTATCGTCAACGCCGGCCAGCTCGCGGTTTACGAAGAGATTCCGAAGGATCTGCTCGAGCTCGTTGAAGACGTGCTGCTCAATCGCCGCCCGGATGGAACCGAGCGTCTGCTGGCCTTCGCCGATTCGGTGAAACGCAAGGGCAAGGTGGAGGCCGAAGAGGAAGCCTGGCGGCAAGGCACGGTGGAGGAGCGCCTGGCGCACGCGCTGGTGAAGGGCATCGTCGATTACATCGAGGCCGACACCGAGGAGGCGCGGCAGAAATTCGCGCGGCCCCTGCAAGTAATCGAAGGCCCGCTAATGAACGGCATGAGCATCGTGGGCGACCTGTTTGGCTCCGGCAAGATGTTTCTGCCTCAGGTAGTGAAAAGCGCACGGGTGATGAAAAAGGCTGTGGCCTACCTTCTGCCCTACATGGAAACGGAGAAGCAGGCGAGCGGTGCGCAGAGCCAGGGCAAAGTCATCATGGCCACCGTGAAGGGCGATGTGCACGACATCGGAAAGAACATCGTGGGCGTCGTGCTCGGCTGCAACAGCTACGAGGTGATCGACCTCGGCGTGATGGTGCCGAGCGAGAAAATTCTGGCGGCGGCGCGCGAGCACCAGGCCGATATGATCGGCGCCAGCGGCCTCATCACGCCCTCGCTCGACGAAATGGTGCACCTGGCGAAGGAGATGGAGCGGCAAGGCTTCACGCTGCCGCTGCTGATCGGCGGCGCCACCACCAGCCGTATCCACACCGCGGTGAAGATTGCCCCAATGTACAGCCACCCGGTGGTGCACGTGGCCGATGCGTCGCGGGCGGTGGGCGTGGTGGGCAGCCTGAAGAGCGCCGAGCTGCGCCAGGATTTTGCCCAGGAGAACCGCCGCCAGCAGGAGAAGCTCCGGCAGTCTCATCGCCCCCAAGCGCAGCCCTTGATCCCGCTCGAGGAAGCCCGCCGACGCAAGCCGTCCTTTGACTGGTCCGCCGTCGATGTCCGGCAGCCTGAATTCACGGGCGTCAAGCTGTGTGAATCGGTGCTACTCGGCGAAATCGTTCCTTATATCGACTGGACGCCGTTCTTCGCCGCCTGGGAGCTGCGCGGGACCTATCCGAAGATTCTGGACGACGCCACGGTGGGCGGGCGGGCCCGCGAGCTGCTGGACGACGCCCGGAAGCTCCTCGAAAAGATCGTCGGCGAGAGGCTGCTGACCGCTCGCGCGGTGATGGGTTTCTTTCCAGCGGCGAGCGTCGGCGACGATGTGGAGGTTTATACGGATGAGTCCCGCTCCGGCGTGCTGACCGTGTTTCACTTCCTGCGCCAGCAAATGGAGAAGGCTCCGGGGCATTTTAACTACTCGCTTTCGGATTTCATCGCCCCCGAAAACTGCGGCGTTCATGACTATCTGGGCGCGTTCGCGGTGAGCGCGGGCTTCTGCCTGGAATCCCTGACGGCCCGCTTCGAGCGCGACCATGACGACTACAATTCGATCATGGCCAAAGCACTCGCCGACCGGCTGGCCGAGGCGCTGGCCGAACTCACCCACAAACGCGCCCGCGACGCTTGGGGATACGGCCGGGACGAGAGCCTTTCCGCCGCCGAACTCTTTCACGAGCGCTATCGCGGCATCCGCCCGGCTCCCGGCTATCCGGCCTGCCCGGACCATACCGAAAAGCAACTGCTGTGGGATTTGCTCGGGGCTGAGAAGCGCGCCGGGATCAAGCTGACCGAGAGCTTTGCCATGTACCCCGCGGCGTCGGTGAGCGGCTTTTATTTCGCGCATCCCGAAGCGCGCTATTTCGCCGTGGGGAAGATCGGCCGCGACCAGGTGCTCGATTACAGTCGCCGCAAAGGCATGGACCTGAAGACGATGGAGAGGTGGCTGGCGCCGAATCTGAACTACGATCCGGAGGGTTAAGCCGCACCGCTTTGCCGGAGTTCCTGGTATCCGGTTGCAGGGCACCGAGCGCAGGGACTACCCTTGGAGGGACGCGCGAAGGGCAGAAATCCGCGCATGGAACTATGAATCTCAGGCACAAAATCGTCGACCCTTCGTTGCCGGTCAGCTTCTTTGAGGTGGTGCCACCGGAGGAGGACAAGCCGGCGGCTTTGGAGGAGGCGCTTGAGGTGGTCCGCGCCGTGGAGGGGTCGGTTGATGCCATCAATCTGCCCGAAATTCACAACGAAGCCCGGCCCGGGCAGCGCACCGCGGACTTTGTACCGCGCCTCGATCCCCGCCGGCTGGGATCGAAGCTGCGCGACGAGCTTGGCGTGGAGGTGGTCACGAACCACTGCGTGGTGCATGAGCCTGACCCGCTCCCCTGGCTGCGCGAGACCCGGGAGGTTTTCGGCATTGAGCACCTGGTGCTGGTGGGAGGCGAGTCGAGCGGTGTCCGTTACCCCGGGCTGAGCGTGGTGGAGACAGCGGAACGCTTGCGCGCCGCGGGCCACACGGGGGCGCTGGGCGGCATCAGCATTCCGAGCCGGACGGGCGAAGCCGAGCGCGTCCGGCGCAAGCAGGCGGCAGGCCTTGATTTTTTCACCACCCAGGTGCTGTTTGATCCGAATGACATCGTGTGGCTCGTGCAGAAACTGAACGGCCTGGAAGCCCGGATCTTCCTGAGCTTCGCTCCCGTCAGCCATCCGCGCGATCTTCATTTTCTGCGCTGGCTGGGCGCTGACATTCCACCCGACCTCGACCGCTTTCTGCGGCTCGACGAAGCTTCCGCCAGCGACCTCAGCCACCCTGATCGCCGCGAGCAAGCCCGCACCGCGTGCCTGGAGCGCTCCATCAGCCTGGCCCAACGCATCCTGATGGAGGTGTTCGACAGTCTGCCCCCGGACCCGCCCGCCCTGGGCCTGAACGTGGAGCACATCAACCGGCGCAATTTCGCGCCTGCCACGCGGATGCTGGACCGGTTGAGCGATCTGTATTCGAGTCTTGTCGCGGCCCGCGCGCGGGCGTGAGCATCGCCAATCCTGGTTAGCAGTCATCGAAGTTGAGAGTGAGGTTGCTCGATGCCGGATAAACTCGATCTCGCCGAAAGGGGCGGGCCGCGCAACGGCCAGCCGCAGTCATTGGATCGCCGACTCTTCGTGCAACTTCTCGCCTTCGGCAGTGCGCGGGACGCCGGCGAACTGGCGGGGGCTCTCGAGGCTGCGGGTTTCGAGGCCGTTCTCTATAAGGATGTTAATGATCCCCACGGCGTAGGCCTGCTCACCTGGGGTGAACAACCGGACTTCTTCGTAAACCTGCTGCGGCCGTTTCTGGCGGCGCCGCCCTTCGCAGGGCTCAGGCTTAAGCGCGAGTTCACGATGCTCGGGCGCACGTACAGCCTCGGCCACGAACCGGACCTGGAGGACTGGCTGCTCCACAAGCCGCGGCGCACGATCCTGAATCGTGAATCGCCGTGGGCCATCTGGTACCCGTTGCGCCGCAAAGGTGAGTTTTCCGCCCTGCCCCCGGCGGAGCAGGGGCCGATTCTCGCCGAACACGGGCGCATCGGGCACGCATTCGGGGAGGCTGGATACGCGCAGGACGTCCGCCTGGCTTGCTTCGGGCTCGATACCCACGACAACGATTTCGTCATCGGCCTGATCGGCGCTGAACTCTACCCGCTCTCCGCCTGCGTCCAGCACATGCGGAAAACGCGCCAGACCTCGCAATACATTGCGAGCATGGGTCCGTTCTTTGTGGGGAAAGCGTACTGGCAGAGCCGGTTCAAGTGAGGCAGAGGGCCGGCCAGCGGATCAGCCGCTCTTGAACCATGGCGGCGGGGCCGCTGAATGCGGATCTCAAGCCTCGCGAGCGGCGGGGCCGTCAATCGCGGAGGTTACGCGAATGGCGGCCCCGAGACTGCGCCCTATGAAGAAGTCGTTGGCGGAAACCCCGGGCGCCGCCGTGCAGCGCCCGCTGGTCCGGCCGGGTGCCATCTAGCGCCGGCGCCCGAATCCGCCCCCGTAAAAGCCGCGGCCATAAAATCCACGGCCATAAAATCCACGGCCGTAGAAGCCCGGCCCGCCCCAAAACGCAAACCCAGCTCCCCAATACGGCCAGTAAGGATAGGCTGGGCCGTACCAGTAGGGCGGCGGCGCGCAGCCGTAGCCTGCGCACGACCGGGGACCCCGGGGCGGCCCCTGGGCGCTCTGGGGCGTGGCGTAGTCGCTGGGATCGACGTACCGGAAAGCTTGCGGGGCCCGGGTAGTAGCAATAGTGGTCGGGGCGGACACCTCAAACGTCAGCACCGATTCCGGATACACAACAGTGGGACGCCCCCGCGTCAGCAGCACACCTACCAGGCCCGCCACCGCCCCGGCTCCGGCGCCAATGGCGGCGCCTTCGCCCGCTTCACCCCATTCGGCGGCCGAAGCGCCGATAGCTGCGCCGAGCCCCGTGGTGGTAGCGACCGCGGCAGCATCGCGGCCATTCGAGGTTGGGCCCCGGCTGCCGGTCAACTGCGTCTGGATGGGCAAAGGCTCGCCGTCCACCAGGGTCAGGCGGGTCAATTGCAACGCGAGCCGCGAAACACCCTTCACGCGGCCTGCCTTCTGGGCGTCAGCCACTCGGCCGCCGACGGTCTGGCCGCGCTCGGCCACCACCACGCCGTCTACGACAACCGGCTGCATCAGGGTCCCCGAAAAAGTATCGCCGGGCTGATTGGTGTCCGACGACAGGTACTGGTTCACCCGGATGGTGAGAAACGTTCCCGACTTCAGAGTCAACTGCGGCGGGATCGTCTGCATCTGCGATTCATCCTGCGGGGCGTTGGGAGCGTCTGCTGGAGGGTTGTCGCCGCCCGCCTGCTGCGCCGGCGGGTCGTTCGCGTTCGCTGGCGGGCTCACACTGGCCGGGGCGGAACTCGGGTTCTGAGGCGGATTGCTGAACCGGTGCCAGCCCGCGGCCGGCGGCGGACTCTGGGACTGCACTTGGTCCGCTGGCGGGGCCGGAGACTGATCCTGTGCCAGTAGGGCGGTCGATGTTGCCGTCAGTAGGAGCGCGGCGACAAGGGCGAAAGCTCTAAACGGGCGCGACGTGGCGCGATTCATAAAGGCTCCTTGCAACACTGTCCGCAATCACTACTGCATCCGCCGCGCCAAATCCGCCGGCCCGCTAAATAATTAGAATGCCTGATCTTACGTGGGGGATTTGCGCGTTGCGCCGGAGGGTTTCTGGCCGCAATCCACCGCCCGTGGTGGATTTCAGCCAGTCCCTTTCATTCGGCGACCATGGCGTCGGCACGCGTCGGCCTTGGTCAATCCGTGATTCGACTCCCCGGAAACTATCCAGGCGGCCAGTGAAATACCCGCCCACCGAGCAAATGAACGTGCAGGTGGTAGACGCTCTGGCCGGCGCCGGCTCCGTTGTTGATCACCGTCCGGTAGCCGCGCGTTTCGAGGCCGCGCTCGCGAGCGAGTTGCACGGCAATTCCGAGGAGATGGCCGAGCATGCTCTCGTCCTCAGATGTCATCGCCCCGAGGGTTTCGAGATGAGTGCGCGGCATCACCAGGAGATGAACGGGGGCTTGGGGGTGGAGATCTTCGATAGCCACCGCTGCCTCATCCTCATAAACGATTTTGGCCGGCGCCTGGCGGCTGACGATCTTGCAGAAAATGCAATTATCCATTCGCGGTCTCTCGCAGCTCCCTTAATTCAAACGCACGATAAAGGTCTCGGTCGCCATGCCGGATTCCTGCAGTTGGCGCTCGAGGGTGCGGGCTGCATCTTCGCTCGACTCCTGACCCACGCGCACTCGGTGATAGAGGCCGTCACCCCGGTCGAAGCTTTGAATGATGACGGGCTGGAAGCGCTGAGCAAGGCGGTCGCGTAGGCGCTCGGCGTTGGATCGCTCGCGGAATGCGCCGACTTGCACGGCGAAGATGCCGGGCTCGCTCAGCACCGCCGGGTTCAGGATTTCCAGCCGTACCCTGGCCGTGCCGGCGCCCCACATGCCCATGCCCTTGGCGGCGGCGTAAGAGAGATCGATGATGCGCCCCTCGACGAACGGGCCCCGATCGTTGATGCGCACGGTCACGTTCTCTCCGTTGTCGAGATCGTGGACGCGCACCTGGGTGCCGAAGGGCAAGGTGCGGTGGGCGGCCGTCATGTCGTACATGTTGTAAATCTCGCCGCTCGAGGTGGGCCGCCCATGATAGGGGTGACCGTACCAGGAGGCCAGTCCCTCCTCACCTTGAATGATCGGGGCGGCCGGCGCGGCTTTGTGGCCGGGCCTTGCCGCGGGTGCGGCGGCGGGTGTGGGTGGCGGGTAACCCGTAGCCGGCTTGGCGCGATGACGACGATGCAGGCACCCGCTCGCCAGCAGGACGGCTGCCGCCAGCGCCAACGCCCGCGCCACTCGCCGGACGGGTTCTTGGGGGCGCTCGGGGCAGAGGACGTTCGGCAAAGTTCCCTCAGCGTTTCGGCGGTTGCAGGCGGTCGGCGAGTTGGGACAGGTGCTTGGCGACCTTGCGCAGCCCCTCGGCCATTTCCTTGCGGGTCGAGGGCTCGAGCTCGCGGTTCACCCACCGTTTCAGATTCTCGAGCTCCCGGTCTGCAGCCCGGCCGGCTTCTTCGAGCGTCATGGTTTGCCTCGCTGAAGACATCTTATCCGGAGCGCGATGCTGGACAAAATAAAATCGAGTGTGAAAGGATGAAAGGGACCGTTCGAGCTTCGGGCCGGGTGTTTCCCCGTCCCTTCCGGCCGGCTCATGAAGTTCATTCCCAGGCGCCACGTTTCAAGTGGGAAGCGCTTCGATTGACCCGACATGTTTGGCTCACGAGAATCCAGCCCGGCCTCAGCGTTCAAGATGTGCCCCAATTGCAGGGGCCTGATCGAGCGCAAAGCCAGTGTCTGCCCGCTCTGCGGCGTGCAGGCCCGCCCGGCGCGGGCGCGCGGCTCGAGTGATGCGGGAAGCAATCGCATCCTCGGGATCATCCCCATCCCCGGAACGGCGACGGCCACCTTGATCGCGGTCAACATCGCGCTTTTCGGCATCAGTTGGTATCTCACCCAGGTTGCCGCTTCCGCCGTCGCCGGCTCGAGCCCCGGATTTGGCAGCATCGAGCCTGGCGTAATATTCCGGCTTGGCGGCAAGCTTGGCGACCTTTACGGCGGCTCCATAATCTACAAAGGCCAGTGGTGGCGGTTGGTCACTGCGAACTTCCTTCACTTCGGCCTGATTCACATATTCATGAACCTGTGGTGCCTTATCGACCTGGGACCCATGGCGGAGTCGCTGTTTACCAAGGCGAAGTTCGTCGTTATGTATTTGGCCACCGGAGTGTTCGGATTTTTCCTAAGCGCTTGGGCCGGCCGAGGCTTTTCGGCAGGGGCCTCGGCCGCCGTGCTCGGCCTGATCGGCGTCCTCATCGGTGCCAGCTTCCACCACGGCAGGCTCGGCAAGGACTTTCGCGGGCAATTGTGGCGCTGGGTAATCTACATCGGGGTCCTCGGAATTTTCGGGCCCCTGTTCGGTTTGGGGGGTATTGACAATTACGCCCACTTTGGTGGGCTGGTTTCGGGCTTATTGCTGGGTTATGTGGTTCCTGATGGAGAGCCCAACACACGTCGGGAGGAAATCCTCTGGGACAGTCTGGCAACCATCTCTGTCTTGATTATCGCGGGGTCCTTCGCCCTCATGGCGCTCCACCTGAACGATCCGTCGCCGTTCCGCTGACGCGGCTTGACAATCGCCGCGACCATTCTCTAGGATGGAAGTGCTTGCCTGTCAGGAGATTGCCGTGATTAAACTGGACATCGTCAATGAGGTTGTGAGCCGCACCGGCATTACCAAGACGAGGGCCGAAATGGCCGTGGAAACGGTCTTCGATTCTCTTAAGAAGGCATTGGCTGCCGGCGACCGGATTGAGCTTAGAGGGTTCGGGGTCTTCAACGTCAAGGCGCGCAAGACGGGTGTGGGGCGAAACCCGCGAACGGGCGAAGAAGTCAGCATCAAACCGGGCAAGGCCGTCCGCTTCAAGCCTGGAAAAGAACTTCAGACCCTGTAACCGCGGGAGGCACCGGGACCCAGGCGTGCCCGCAGAGCGCTCCTTGATCTCAGGCTCGCGCCTTCGTTGCTATGGGTGACTCCCGCTTCGACTCTTCGCTGGGCCGTTCGATTTTGATCGGCTCCGAGACCCCCGCGCCGCCGCGCCGACTCGGGTGGCGATGGCGGCCGGCCTGGCGGCCTCGTCTGCCGGCTTGGACCGCGTCGCTCCCATTTCATCTCCTGCTTTTCGCCTTGACGGCGCTCTCCACCGTCACAGTAGGCGCCGAGATTGCGCTGAACACCTCCAGGCGCCTTCCCGCCTTCGATCTCGACCTTTCGTTGGCGCTTCTGCGCGACCTGTGGCACCATCCGCTGCGCCTGGCCTTGGGAGTGCCGTTTTCCTGCACACTTCTCGGCATCCTGCTGGCGCACGAGCTCGGGCACTATCTCACCTGCCGCTACTACGGGCTGCGGGTGAGTTATCCCTATTTCATTCCTGCGCCTACGCTGATCGGGACGCTGGGCGCCTTCATCAAGATCCGCTCGCCCATCTTCAACCGTTGCATGCTCTTCGACGTCGCCGTGGCGGGCCCGCTGGCTGGCTTCGTGTTGGCAGTGCCCGCCCTTGCGTACTCCGTCCTGCACTCGCACCTGCGCGTGGGATCGTTTCCCCCGGGCGCCATCACGCCTGGTATCCCGCTGCTCCAATCGCTGCTCACGCACCTGCTCCGCCCTGGCGTAAGTCCCTCGCAGGTGGCGCTATCGCCGGCGGGCTGCGCGGCCTGGGTGGGCATGTTCGCGACCGCGCTCAACCTGCTGCCGATGAGCCAGCTCGACGGCGGCCACATTCTTTACGCGACGCTCGGCAAGCGCCACCGCATGTTGTCGCGTGTCTTTTGGCTGGCGCTGCTGCCGCTGGGCTACTTCTCGTGGCCAGGATGGTTCGTCTGGGCGGCCATGATCGGCGTCATCGGCATCGGTCATCCGCCCGTGCTGATGCCCAGCGACCGCCTGGGCCGGGTGCGCCAGTCGCTCGCTTGCGGCGCAGCGGTCATTTTCGCCCTCACCTTCATGCCCACGCCGTTTTCCGTGCGGTGAATCATACCCGCGAGACGTGGACCCCCTGCCGGTCGTCACGTCCTGAGACTTCGATCATCGCCTTGATCACTCCTTCGCCGCGCGCGGCCACAAGGTCGAAGGCCCTTTGGGTTTCGCTCAGATTGAAGCGGTGTGTGATGAGCGAGTCCACGTTGACCGCGCCGGTTGCGACCATTTCAACAGCGCGCGCTACGCATCGATTCTGCCGCCGGACGTTTCTGATTTCGAGCTCATGGCGCCGCAGCGCGTGGGGATCGAAGCTGACGCGGTCGAGTTCCGGTATGCCCACCATCACCAGGGTGCCCCCGGGCTTCAGCAGTTCCACCGCCTGATCGAGGGTCTCCTGTTGCCCGGCGCACTCGAACACCGCATCCAGGCCGAGTTGCGCGCTCTGAATCATGGCTCGAACCACATCCTCGCGCCGCGGATTGCCCGTCCAGTCGGCACCCGCTTGGGCGGCGGCTTGCAGGCGCTCCTCCACCAGGTCCGTAGCATAGACGCGGTAACTCGAACCGTCTTTGGCGGCGCGGCAGGCGAGCAGAACTGCGAGCCCGATGGGTCCTGAACCGAGGATGGCGAGCTTCGCTCCGGGGCCGAGCCGGGCCTGGTTCCGGCTGTGGAGTGCGACGGAGAACGGCTCCACCATGGCCGCCTGCTCGGCCGTCACCGAATCCGGTACCGGATAACAACAGCGGGCCGGCATCACCAGGCGCTCCGCCAGCGCGCCCGGGGCCTGGCCGGGGCAACCGAGAAACATCTGGCGGCGGCAGGTATGCTCGCGCCCGGCGAGGCATTGGTCGCACTGGCCGCAGGCGATGAGCGGATCGATGGCGACGCGCTGTCCGACTCGCAGACCGCGGACCGCCGGGCCTGCGGCCAGCACCGTTCCCGCGCACTCGTGGCCCACGGTCTCCGGGAAGTTCAGCACCTGGAATCCGATCCGCCCGGTCGTATAGTAGTGGAGGTCCGAGCCGCACACACCGACGGCGTCGATCCGGAGCAGGACGTCGTCCGCGTTCGCAAGCTGCGGCTCCGGAGCATCGCGAATCGCGAGCTGCCGGACGCCGGTTAGATAGGCTACCCGCATGGCTTCTCCTCAGGCGCACACCTTCGCGTCTCGTGGCGATTGTAATTCGCCGTGCATTGCGCTGAGATTTTTCAAGGCAAAGCTCTTTCCAGACTGCGGCGCCGTGCCGTTCCGCCGCGCCATTCACATCACGCTCACCGGGTCGATATCGATCACGTAGCTGGCCGGCAGTATGCGCTCGGCCTGCAAATGATCGGCGAGACCCAACAGCAGGCGGCTGAGTTCGGAGCGCGAGGCCGCCTTGATGAGGAACTGGATGCGATGGCGGCCCTGAATTCGGGCCAGGGGCGCAGGTCCCGGACCGAGCACGGCGAAGCGGAAGGGCCGCGGTTCAGCTTGTGCGTTCATGCCGTCCTCCGGGTCCGGTTCGCCCTGCGGTTCGTTTCGTGAGACCGCGCGCTTGAGGTAGGCGTCGATTCGCCGCGCGACCTCCGCGGCGCGCTCGAGTTTGTTGTGCTGGGCCACCACGCGGGCCAGCGCCGCCGCCGGAGGATAGTGCATCATTCGCCGGAAACGCATCTCCTTGGCAAAGAAGCCCTCGTAATTCTGTTCGGCGGCGAGCCGGATGGCGTAGTGCTCGGGGTAAAACGTCTGTACCAGCACGCGGCCAGGCGCCGGGCCGCGTCCCGAGCGGCCGGCTACTTGCGTCAAGAGTTGGAAGGTGCGCTCGGCGGCGCGGAAATCGGGCAGGCGCAGGCCGTGATCGGCCGAGACCACGCCCACCAGGGTCACGCCCGGAAAGTCATGGCCTTTGGAAATGAGCTGGGTCCCGATCAGGATGTCGATTTCACGGCGCCGGAAGGCGCCCAGCACGCGCTCGTAATGCCCGGCCCGGCGGGCTACGTCGCGATCGAGGCGCTCCACGCGCGCCGCGGGGAACATTTCGCGGAACTTGTCTTCGATTTTTTCCGTGCCCTCGCCAACGTAGTAGATGAATTCGCTGCCGCAGGCCGGGCAGCGCGAGGGGACGGGAATGGAGTAGCCGCAATAGTGGCATACGCAGCGGTGCTCGCGGCGGTGATAGGTGAGCGAGATGGAGCAGTTCTGGCAGCCCGGGCTTTCACCACAGCTCCGGCAGAGCAGGAACCAGGAGTAACCGCGCCGGTTGAGCAGGATGATGGTCTGGGCGCGCTGGGCGAGCTGGGTTTCAATTTCCTCCTTGAGGCGGCGCGATACCGGGATCTTGCTGAAGGTCTGGCGAAACTCGACGCGCATGTCCACGATTTCGACGGTGGCCATCGGCCGCCCGGCCACGCGTCCTTCGAGCCTGGCGAGCGCGTACTTCCCGCGCTCGGCGTTCCAGTAGGATTCGAGTGAGGGCGTGGCTGAGCCGAGCAGGCAGAGCGCGCCGGCGAGGCGCGCCCGCACCACGGCCACGTCCCGGCCGTGGTAGCGCGGCGTTTCGTCCTGCTTGTAGCTGGCTTCGTGCTCCTCGTCTACAATCATCAGGCCTAAAGCCCCGAGCGGCGCGAAAACGGCGGAGCGCGTGCCGAGCACCACGCGGGCTTCGCCGCGCGCCGCGCGCCACCAGGCTTCGTGACGCTCGCCGCGCGCCAAGCCGCTGTGCAGCACGGCCACCTCACGGCCAAACCGCGTGGTAAACAGGCTCCGCATGGCGGGCGTTAAAGCGATCTCCGGAACCAGCATCAAGGCCGAGCGTTTCTGCTCCAGAGCGCGTTCGATCAGGCGAAGATAAAGCTCGGTCTTGCCACTGGCCGTGACGCCGTGCAGCAACACGGTGGAGAATTGGCGCGCGTCGAGACGCGCCGCCAAATCGGCAAAGGCCTTCGACTGAGCCGCTGTGAGCTCGAACGGCGCGCCGCCGTCGGGCTCCGCCTCCTCCGGCTCTGCGGCCGCAGTCTGCGGAACTCCGAAGGCGGAGCGGTCTTCCACCGTCACCAGTCCGGCGTCCTCCAGCCTGCGCAAGTGCGCAATCGAGGCGCGAGCGGCTTTGATCAACGGGCGGTGATCGGCAACTTCCAGCCCGCCGGCGCCCGAGGACTTGCCGGCAAGCGCGTCGAGGATGCGGCGGGCCACGGGCGAGAGCTTCGGCAGATGCTCCGGCAACGGTCCCGCGAGCCGCACCGCGAGCACGGTACGTCGTGCCAGTTTTTCCTCAACGGTGTGCGCCTCCGCCCAGACCTCCTTCAGCACGCGCTCGACAATCTCGGCGCCGAAGCGCCGGCGAGCCGCGTCCAACACGAGAGAGCGCCGGGCCAGGGCTTCGAGCAGCGCGGCTTCGGAACTCAGTCCGTCACCTGCAGCGGCATTGCGCAGCTCTTCGAGGCGGGCCCGGCCAGTACCGGAAATCTCAAGTCGCTCGGCGCGCCGCGTCTCCTTGAGCAGCGGCAGCATGGCGCGAAAGACTTCGCCCACCGGAGCCACGTAATACTCCGCGATCCAAAGACCGAGCGTGAGAAGCTCGGGAGAGAGCAGCGGCTCCGGGTCGATCGCCGCCAGAATGTCGCGCGCTTCCACGCCAGCGGCCATCCTGGCTCGCTGCTCCAGCACAATGCCCTGAGCCCGGCGTTTGCCGAGCGGCACGAAGACGCGCTGACCCGTGCGCACCTCCAGTGTTTCCGGCACGCGGTAGGTGAGAGGCCGAGGAACCGGCGCCATCACCGCCACGTCCACCAGGTTGTCTTTCTTGCGCGCCATGCAACCGCTCGATCCGCGCCCCCGCAGCGCAAGGCGGCGCCCGACGTGTGCCACCCGGCAATGGACGGCTGATCCCCCGTTAAAGGCATCAAAGGGCGCCCCAAAGCCTCCGGTTTTGGCGGCAAATCCAGCGCCGTTTCCAATATATCTCACAACGTGTGCGCATCTTACAGCTCTGGGTTCGTTTTCGGGCCCTGAAGGCGCCTTTTGGTCACAAATTTCATATCAAGTCTATTGTATTCAATATGTTATAAGAAGTGAGGCAAGCCCAAGCCCAGCGAACGGTCATGGTCTTTTCTCGCGAGGCGTTTTGAACGGCTGCCAGGTCTCGGTGACCATGCTCCAAAACCTATCATGAGAACCTCGCTTGGGCCGGGCCAGTGTTTGCCAGGGCGCCCTGAAACAAGCCCAGCCGTGCCTCAATGGACTCCCTCAGGGCCGCCACATCCCGTCGGCCGTCGGTTCCGAACTCCCTTCGCAGCCTGTGATAGTGCTTCGGACGGCAGTTCTGGAGCTCTAGGAGAAACGCTCACAGGCGTCGCTCAATGTGCACGTTCGCCTGGTGCGCGCGCAGCTTGGCGTGTGTCATGCGCATAGGTCTCCGGGCCGGTTCCGGTACCTTGCTCGGCGTTTCCGTGGTGGGCGAGGGCTCGAATTCGCCCCATGCGTGAGACGCTGCGGGCCAGTTGCAAATTCGGCTCTGCGCCACAATCCGTGAGAGTGGGAATTGGCGCGCGTTTAAGGGCGCAGGAGCGCGAGCGCTCACGGCAGGGCCGACGACGTCGGAAATCCCGCATTCACAATTTTTCCACAACCCATCCCACTGAAACTAAATGCAAAAATAAACTGTCTCATTCGTCCCGTTTGTCCCCACGGCCCTCCGGCACCGTGCTAGGCTCGACCTGGATTCGGCGGTCCCTTGTCCGGGGTCACGGGTCCGTGGTCCGTTGTCCGTCGATCAACGATCGTGGTTCGTAGATCGTAGCTCGTGTTTTGCGGATCGGCGATCTACGTTCAACGAACCACGTGCCTCCGCTTGCCGTATGTGGCAACGGACCACGGACGACGGACAAGGGATGCCGGGGGAGGGCTGGAATGAGGGGAAAGGCCCGTTCCAGGCGGGGGGGGGGCCAAAATGGGGCTGCGTGAAGCGAAAATGCCCTAACGCATGTACGAGCAAAGCTGGAATGTTTATGAAAACAATGGGATTAAAAATATGTATAGGAGAATGAGAAAAATGAGAATCGTGCGGCGCGCTGGGCTGTCTTCTCCGTGTTCGAAGCGCGACCGGAGGGGTACCCCCCCATATGTACCAAAGCCGGAATGTAGCTCAGAATGAATAAGATACAAAAAATGGGAGGGCTCTCCAAAGCCAGAATATCTTTTAGAATGAAGGAGTTGTAAAAGTTACACAAAGCCAAAGTGAGAAAAATGAGAATCGCGTAAGTTACATGAAATCAGTGGGATCAAGCGATTGTAAATTTTACACAAAGCCAAGATAGGACGAGAGTGACAAACTAGTAAGTTGCCTGGAATGAGTCAGTTCCATAAAAGCGCGGAAAAGCGGTGCGAGGATTGGTTGATAACGAAGAACCGGTGCTTCGGCGCCAGCGAGGATGCCAGGAATTCGCTGCCTGTGCCTAACGGCGCGGCGAAGGGCCGAAAGCGGAACCGACTGCATCACCCTGAAGAAAGTGGCCTGAAATGCGATCGCCCACGAATTCCCGCGCAGAGCCAACTGAGGATCTGCCGCCGGCTTGCACGCCGCGGGTTACAGGCAGCGTGCGCCGCACCGCTCAAAGGACACCTCTGGCAAACTTCTTCCCAGGCAGCGAGTTTAGGCTTGAAGCAAATCATTGCCGGCCCTACCTGATTTGCGAGATCCCGTGTTTCGCTCGCCTCGGGGTGGCGGCAAGGCTCTCCAAATCGGCGAGACTCCTGACCTTCCGACTTTGTCCGGCGCGTTGGGCCGCGTTGTCGAGCGTCTCAAACTCGATTTCGCAGCGACCTCCGCCTGGGTCAGTTTATCTGAACTTTCTTCAGATAACTCTCCTGTTAACATACAGTCGTGGTATATTTATAACCTTCGCTATCGATGGCAGTTGAGTCTCCGCAGAGAATGGGAAGGAGAGTAGAAATTCGGACCTGTTCCGGACTGACATCGAGGGGCTCTGAGCCTCGATGCCTCACACAACGTCTCGCTTGACGAGTTGGGCCAGGCCAACCATCCCCCGGCTTTGCTCCTCGCTGACCGCTCGGTGAACTTCAGACCAGACGCTCCAGCCCGAAACGCCGAACTCTTGACACTCACGCGCACGCAGGAGGCACGGTCCTTCATGCGCTCCATCCCGGCTCTGATCCTCAATCTTGGTTTGAATACGACTTTGAGGAGCATTAGCGTGAAATGCCACAAACGACGATCCCGGGTTCGCGTCTGTGTTGCGGCAGCCATCTGCGGCGCGGCAATCGCAGCCGGCGCGGCTGGTCAGAACGCCGTGCCTCAGGTGAATCAGCCTCTTGTGCCCGCCGCCGCCCAGCCCGGCTCGCGGGCCCTGATGCTCACGGTTAGTGGAGCCGGCTTCGCCGACGCCGCTTCCGTCTTTTGGAACGGCAGCCCCCGCTCCACCACTTACGTTAGCAGCGGCCAGCTTACGGCCTCGATCTCCGCCAGTGACCTCGCCGCCCCTGGCACTGCCTCCGTCACCGTCGTCAACCCCGCACCCGGCGGCGGCACCTCGAACGTTGTCTTCTTCCAGATTACCAACCCCACTTCCGCCGCTTCCCTCAGCGCCTCCGGCGTCCCGACCGGACTCAGCCCCCTCTCGGTCGTCAGCGCCGATTTCGACGCCGACGGCCACCAGGACCTCGCCGTCGCCAATCAAGCCGACGACACCGCTTCCATCCTACTCGGCAACGGCGACGGCACCTTCGAGTCCCACATCGATTACCCCACCGGCCTCGGCCCCAACGATATCGCTCTGGGCGATTTCAACCGCGACGGCCGCCTCGACCTCGCCGTGGTCAACGGCGGTGAGAACTCCTCGGGCGAGTACGCCAACTCCGTCTCCATCCTCCTCGGCAACGGCGACGGAACCTTCCAGCCTCACGTCGATTACTCTACCGGCGAACTCCCTGTCCGCGTCGTCGCCGGCGACTTCAATGGCGACGGCAACCTCGACCTGGCAGTCGCCAACCAACTCCTCGGCACCGTGTCCATCCTCCTCGGGAACGGCGACGGAACGTTTCAGCCTCACGTCGACTACAGCGCCGGCGGCCAGCCCATGGCCCTCAGCCTCGCCGATTTCAACCGCGATGGCCGCCTCGACCTCGCCGTGGCCAACTTCGCCGTTCACACCGTCTCCATCCTCCTCGGCAACGGCGACGGCACTTTCCAGGGGGCCATAGACTATAACACCTCCCCGGAACCCGACGCGATGCTCGCCGCCGACTTCAACGGCGATGGCGTGATTGACCTGGCAGCGGCTGAATTCGGCTCTTCCGCCGTCGCCATCCTGCTCGGCAGCGGCGACGGCACCTTTCAGAAGCAGGTGCTCTACAGCACCGGGCCCTATCCGGAATCCCTCGCCGCGGGCGATTTCAACGGCGACGGCCTGCTCGACCTCGCCTTGGCCACCGACAGCGGATTGGGCAGCGTCTCGGTTCTGCTAGGCCGCGGCGACGGCACGTTTCAGGCGGTTACCAACTTCCCCGCCGGTCTGCTGCCGGTGGAGACCGCCACCGGCGACTTCAACGGCGACGGCATGCTCGACGTCGCCAGCGCCGACCTGAATGCCAACCTGGTCTCGGCCTTGCTCGAGACCACCCTGCAGCTCTCGCCCCAAAGCCTGACCTTCGCCAACCAGACGCTCGGGACCACCAGCAATCCCCAAACCGTGACCCTCACCAACCTGGGCAGCACCTCGCTGAGCATTTCCAGCATCGGCACCAGTGCGCCCTTTGCAGTGAGCGCCAACACCTGCGGCACCTCGCTCGCAGCCGGCGCCAAATGCACCGCGAATGTGACCTTCACGCCGACCGTACCGGGCACCTCCGACGGATCGCTGACCGTGACGGACGGCGCCGTCGGCAGCCCGCAGGTGGTCGCCCTGAGCGGCACCGGGTCCGGCCCGACCGTAAGCTTGAGCCCCGGCAGCCTGGATTTCGGCGATCAGATCGTAGGGACGTCCTCCGCCGGGCAGACCGTGACCCTCACCAATACGGGCAACGCCGCCTTGACGATCAACAGCATTTCGACCACGGGCGACTACTCCGACACGAACAATTGCGGGACCAGCGTGGAAGCCGGCGGAAACTGCACGATCATCGTCAGCTTCACGCCCACCACCACCGGTACCCGCACCGGGACGCTGAGCGTGGCCGACAATGCCCTGAACAGCCCGCAATCGGTCAGCCTGACGGGCGTTGGGATTGCTCCGATCGTTACCCTCTCGCCGACCAGTCTTACCTTCCCCGTGCAGTTGGTGGGCACCACCAGCCCGTCTCAGCCGGTCACGCTCACCAACTCCGGCACGGCGCCGCTCACCATCAATCAAATCACCGCCGCGCCCAGTTTCCCCGAGACCGACACCTGTCCGCGCAACCCCAGCACCCTGGGTGTCGGCTCGAGCTGCACCCTCAACATCAGCTTCGCGCCGGCTTCCTCCGGGCTGCTGAGCGCTTCGGTGCTCGTCAACGACAACGCCCCGGGCAGCCCGCAGAAGATCGGTTGCACGGGCACCGGGACGGTGGTGCTTTTGTCTCCGCTCGGCCTGAACTTCGGCATCGTCAACCTGGGCCAGAGCAGTTCGCCCCAGACCGTGACGCTGACGAACGTGGGCACGACAACGCTGACCATCAGCTACATCAAGCTTACCGGTACGAATCCGGGCGACTTCAGCGTTCAGACCAACACCTGCGGGTCGAGCGTGGGCCCGGGCGGCAGTTGCAACGTCTCGGTGGTCTTCACACCGATGGCTACCGGGTTACGCAGCGCGTCGCTGAGCTTCTACGACAACGGCGGCAATAGCCCCCAGAGTGTCAGCCTGACGGGCACGGGGAACTAGGAAGGATTGGGGAGGGCGCAAGAGCGCAATAGCGAGCGGGCGCTTCGCGGGCTGCGTCCAGCGACCTCCCGCCGCTGATTAAGCTCTGCCTCTAGATTTTTGCTGAAGCCGTAAGGAAGTCTTTGATCTTCTCGAAGTCCTCGCGCAGAATCCTCTCCTCGCGAGGATTGCGAAGCACGTAGGCGGGATGAACCGCGGCAAGAGCTTTGCCGCCGCCGAAGTCGTAGAAGCGGCCGCGTATTTTCAACATGGCCTCTTTGATCCCGAGTACCGTCTTCACGGCCGGCGCGCCCAGGCAGCATACCAGCCGGGGACGGATGGCCTCGATCTGGCGGAAGAGGAAAGGCGAACAAGCGTCCACCTCATCGCGCTCCGGTGTGCGGTTCCCGGGCGGACGGCACTTGACGACGTTACAAATGTAAACGTCTTCGCGCCGGATGCCCACGAGTTGCAGCATCCGGTTCAGCAATTGCCCGGCGCGCCCCACGAACGGCAGACCCTGTTCGTCTTCGTCCGCCCCCGGACCTTCGCCGACAAATACCAGCTCAGCGTGCGGATTACCCTGCCCGAACACGATGTTTTTCCGTCCGCCCGCAAGCTTGCAGCGCTGGCAATCCCCGAGGTCAGAACGGATGTCGTTGAGCGTTTCGCGCTCGGCCCGTGGTGGCGCCTGGGCCTCAAACAAGCTCAGGGAGCGGGCGGCGGACGGCGGGCGAGGCGCTCCCGTTTCCCGCGTGCGGGGCGCGGCGGAAGCCGCGATCGCGCCAAATTCCGCGGGGTCTCCCGGGGCCGCTCCGGTTGCCGCCGGGGAGGGAGCCTGCTCAGACGCAGCGGCCGCGCTCGGCGGCCGACTCGGTGCTGCTTTCACGGATTTTCTCATTTGCGGGACAGCCGCGGGCCGAGGCTCCAGCAGGAAGTCGTCGATCCCAAGGCCGCGGTAGAACTCGAGCCAGGCGGCGACTTCATTCGTGAGGCGGTCAGAGATCATGGAATGAAACCCCGCCAGACCGCTCCATCACTGGGGCGCCGGGAGGCGGCATGTCAATGGTCGGGCCACGCCCGGGACAGTTTCACCCGCTTGGCGCCCTGAAGACTTCCTGTCGAACGCGCGCTCACGCGGACTGAGCTGCCTTCTGCCCCTTGCGAAGTGCAACCACTTCATCCAGCACGCAACCGGCTACCTGCAGTTTGGCCATGCGCTCGAGCGGCCGGGCCCGGCCGTCGGCGAAGATCAGCGTCACGATGTTGGTGTCGACCTCGAACCCGGCGCCCTCAGCGGTTACGTCGTTGGCGACCAGCAAGTCGATGTGCTTCATCCTCAGCTTGGCTCGGGCGTGCTCAACCACGTGTTCGGTCTCGGCGGCGAAGCCCACCACAAACTGATTGGGACGGCGGCGGCGAGCCACTTCCGCTATAATGTCTTGCGTCGGCTCGAGTTCGAGGGTTCGCGTGCCTGCGCTGCGCTTGAGTTTGCCAGACTCAACGCGGGCCGCGCGGAAATCGGCGACCGCCGCCGTCATCACCACTATGCTTGCCTCCGGCAGCTCCTCGAACACGGCGCCGGCCATTTGCTCCGCGGTGCGAACCCGCCGCAGCACCACCCCCGGGGGAGGCTCCAGGCGGGTAGGGCCGCTCACCAGGATCACCTTGGCACCGCGGCGCCGCGCCGCTTCCGCCACCGCGTAGCCCATCTTGCCTGATGAGCGGTTGCTCAAGTGGCGCACCGGGTCGATGGGCTCCTCAGTGGGCCCGGCTGTCACCAGCACGGATTCGCCGTTCAAATCGTCGGCCAAGCCCAGCGCTGCGCACACGGCCGCCACAATCGACTCGAGCGAAGCCAAGCGTCCCGCGCCCACCATGCCGCAGGCCAGGTACCCTTCCTCGGCGTCGACCAACCGTACGCCTCGGGCCTTCAGCACGTCGAGATTTCCCCGAGTCGCCGGGTTCTCCCACATGTTGACGTTCATGGCAGGTGCCACGATCAGCGGCGCCCGAGTGGCGAGCGCCAGCGTGGTGAGAAAGTCGTCGGCTAGGCCGTGGGCGATCTTGGCGAGGACGTTGGCCGTGGCCGGCGCGATGATGAGGGCGTCGATCGACTGGGCAAGGGCAATATGCTCGATGGCGCTCTCGAGGTTCGCCTCACCGGACGCCGGGGCAAAGAGACCGGTGATGACCTTGTGACCCGTCAATCCGGCGAAGGTTAGGGGCGAGACAAATTCTCGCGCCGCCGCCGTCATCACAACCTGCACCTCGAGACCGCGGTCCTGGAGCAGGCGCACCAGTTCCGCCGACTTGTAGGCTGCAATTCCGCCCGAGACTCCGAGCGCCACTCGCATGGTGAATCCGTTTCGAGGCCTGATCTACTTCTGGGCCGGCGCGTCGCCGTTTCCGCTGGCCTCCGCATGCAGATCCTCAAATGGTACCAGGTTCGCTGACACCTCGAGCTGGGCCACTTTGGTGGGCCGCTTGGTGGTCGTTTGCAACAGGGGACGCGCTCCAGCCTGGAGCTGACGAGCGCGCTTGGCCGCCAGCAGAATGAACCGGTACTTACTCTCGACAGCCGGGGGAAATTCGATCATCCTTTATCCTCCAAAGCTCTTCACGATCTCGCGGGCCCGGTCCTGCTGCACCGTCCGGCGCAAGCCCGCGGCGCTTACCACGATCTTCAGGGCACTGTCGGCCGCCACGATCGCGTCGTTGACGACAAGAAAGTCGTACTCCCGCCACCTGCGAACTTCCCGCCGGGCGTCCGCAAGCCGCCGCTCGATGTTCTCCGGCGCGTCGGAATGCCGCCGCCGCAGCCGCCGCTCCAGCTCATCGTACGAAGGCGGCAGCAGGAAGATGCTCACCGCCTCGGGCAGGCGCTTCCGCACCTGGCGATGCCCCTGCACGTCGATGTCAAGCAGCACGTCGTGCCCCGCGCGTTGCGCGCGCCGAAGCGCCGTCCACGACGTGCCGTAAAGATTGCCGTAAACTTCGGCCCATTCCACGAAATCGCCCCGCGCGGCCATGCGCTCGAACTCCCGCCGGGCGACAAAATAATACTCGCGGCCGTTGCGCTCACCGCGCCGGGGCGGCCTCGTGGTGTGCGATACGGAAAACCGCAGGCGGGGCACGGCGCGCAGCAATCGCGTCACAAGGGTTGTCTTGCCCGTCCCCGAGGGGGCCGAGATCACGATGACGCTGCCCGGCTGGGAGCTTGTTGGCGCTCGGGACAATCTCTCTACACTCGGATCCCTATTCGATATTCTGAGCTTGTTCGCGGAGTTTTTCAACTTCCGTTTTCATTTCGATGGCCTGGCGCGCGATTTCGGGCCCGGCTCCCGGCACGTCGGTGGTCTTCGATAATATCGTGTTCGCCTCGCGATTCATCTCCTGCAGCAGGAAATCGAGCTTCTTGCCCACTTCAGGGCCCTCGTTCATCAGGGTGGCCGCCTGCGCCAAATGGCTGCCCAGGCGGGTGAGTTCCTCGGAGATGTCGGAGCGCGAGGCGAGATACAGCACCTCCTGCGCCAGACGGCCGGGTTCCAGCATGGGGGCCCCCGGGGTGCGCGCGGTCAATTCGCGCAGTCGGTCGTCCAGGCGCTGCCGGTAGATCTCCGGAACACTTCCCGCCAGGCGCTCCACGCCGCTCCGCAGCTCGCCGAGGCGCTCGAATCGCGCCCGCAGGTCGCGCTCCAGCGCTGCACCCTCCGCCGAGCGCATCGCGTCTAGTTCGTCCAGCGACTGTCCCACCAGGCGCTCCAGCACGGCCCACACGCGCTCCAGGGTCTCCGCGGTCAGCACACCGTCCGCAGTGGCGATCATGCCCGGGATGCGCAGCAGCGCCACCGGGTCCGGCGGCGCCAGCACGCCAAACTCGCGCCGCAGCCCGTCGCAAGCCGAGACGTAACCCTCCAGCAGCCGGCGGTTCAGCTCCAGCGTCTGAGCGCCCGCGCGTTCGAACGTCACCGTCACCTCCACGTGCCCGCGCGCCAGCCGCTCCTTCACCTGGCGCCGGATCGCCACCTCAAGCGCCTCGAGCGACGACGGCAGCCGTAGCTGCACGTCAAGAAAGCGATGGTTCGTGCTCTTCAGGCTGACGCTCAGCGAATAGTCCGCTTCGTCGCTGCGCCCGGCGCTGTACCCTGTCATGCTGCGAATCATATAAGGAGTCGAAAGTTAAAAGTCGAAAGTTGAAGGTCAAGAGCTAAAAGTCATGGGCTAAAAAGTCGAAGAGTTGAAAGTTGAACGTCAAAACTGGCACCTGGCCCTGGCACCTGACACCTAACCCCTGTCCTTAGGGCTCCGAGTCCACGAACTGCAGCTCGTGCAGGCGCTGGTAAATGCCGCCCTGCGCGATCAAATCCGCGTGCGTTCCCTGCTCCGAAATGCGCCCGTCGTCGATCACCAGGATCCGGTCCGCACGGCGCACGGTGGAGAGCCGGTGCGCGATCACCAGCACCGTGCGGCCTTCCATCAGGTTCTGCAGGGCGCGCTGCACCAGCATCTCCGACTCGGTATCGAGCTCGGAGGTAGCCTCGTCGAGGATCAGGATGGGCGGGTTCTTCAGGATGGCCCGCGCAATGGCGATGCGCTGCCTCTGCCCGCCCGAAAGCCGCTGGCCGCGCTCGCCGATCAGGGTATCGTAGCCCTGCGGCATGGCCATGATGAAATCGTGGGCCAGCGCCGCCCGCGCCGCATCCTCCACCGCCTGGCGCCGCGTCGAGTTCATCCCGTAAGCGACGTTGTTGAACGCCGAATCGTCAAAAAGGATAGTCTCCTGCGTCACCATGCCGATCTGGGCGCGCACAGACTTCAGGGTGGCATCGCGCAGATCGCGGCCGTCCATCAGCACGCGCCCGCCGGTGGGATCGAAGAAGCGCGGGATGAGGTTGGCCAGGGTGGTCTTCCCGGCCCCGCTCGGCCCCACCAGCGCCACCACTTCGCCCTTCAGCACGCGCAGGTTGATCCCCTGCAGCACGGGCTGCCCGGTGTCGTAGGCAAAATCCACCTGGTCGAAGTAGAGGTCGTGCTCGAAGGGCGGCAGGGCGACGGCGCCCGGTTTGTCCGCAATCTCGGAATGGACGTCGAGGTAGTGGAACACCTTCTCCGAGGCCCCCACCGCCTGCTGAAAGGCGTTATTCACGCCCGTCAGGCGCTTGATGGGCTCGTACATCTTGATGAGCGCGTACAGAAAGCCCACAAAGCCCCCGGCCGTCTGGGCGTTGTGCAGGATCTCGTTGCGGGCGTAAAGCAGCAGCCCCGCGATGGTGATGGCGCCCAGCACTTCCATCAGCGGCGAGCTCAGCGCGTTGGCGCGCACCCAGCGCAGGTTCACCTTCAGCAGGCGGCGGGTGGCGGCGCGGAACTTGGTGACTTCAAACAGTTCCATGCCGAACGCCTTCACAATGCGGATGCCGCTGAAGGTCTCCTGCAGGATGTGGTTGAGCTCCGCCATTTTGTCCTGGCTGAAGCGGCTGGAGATGCGGATGTAGCGGCCGATGGTGCGCGACGGGAACACCACCAGGGGCACCAGCAGCAGCGAAATGAGGGCCAGCTTCCAGTCGTAGTAAAACAGCACCCCGAGCAGGCCGATGAGCGTAAAAGTCTCGCGCAACGAGTCGGCCGCCACCTGCGACACGGCCGTCTGCACCCTTTCGATGTCGCTCGTGACGCTCGACATCAGCTTGCCGGTGGGGTTGCGCGAAAAGAAGGCCATCGACTGCTCGATGATCTTCGTATACAGCTGATTCCGCAGGTCTTTCACCACCGACTGGCCCACGAAATTGATGAAGTAGGTGGCGAAATACTCCGCCATCCCCTTCACGATGGTGGCCCCCACAATGGCCATGGCCACCATGGTCCAGATGTTGTGGATGCCCGAAGGCAGCAGTTGTTCGAGGTAAAGGGGACGCCCGGAAATGGGCCATTTGAACAGCAGGATGTGGGCCGCCGACGCGTGCTGCGGGGCCAGCACGCCGTCGAACACCGGCTTGATCAGCAGGGCCGTCAGCGCCTCGCACGCCCCCACCACCACCATCAGCAGGACGGCCGCCACGAAGCGCGCGCTGTAAGGCCGCATGAAACCGAGCAGACGCCTGACTTGGTTCATGAGGTGTACCGGTTCGAAAACCCGATCTTACGGTCTCAAGGCCCGTGCACTTCGCCGGAAGGCGTGGCCTGCAAGTGGCTGAGCGGTGCGGAACAAGCAGCTCTGACCCCTACGAGGTCTCCGCACTCATCCTAGTGCGGCAGGCCGAAAGCGTCAAGCACAGTTATGCTTACACTGCCCGTCCACGCTTCGCGGAGCCCGTCAAGCCGGCGCAAGCGGAAATCCAAATCCCGGCCCCAACCCGATCTAAAGGGGTTACGGCCGCTCACGAAACCGCCCACAAATGCGAAAAAGTGTACGGGAACTGTACACTTTCGACCCAAAATGACCATTTTCGGCAGACCAAACAACTCAAATCGGTAGACCCAAAATACGAATTCCGAGCCGTGAAAAACGGCCGTCCCGAAGCATCAAACAACCTCCCTCAGTGGACCTAAAGTCGAGAGCGGGGCGCGGCCGGCCCCGCCCGCGCCCTCGCCCCCGCCCGCCGGTTTTCAGCGGGCCTGCTGCACCATCCGCAGCGCCTGCTGGGGCGTGCCGGCTGGCACCCGGTCCTGCATCGGGACCACCACCACGGCGGCCCGGCACCAGCCGTGCCGGTCAAGCATGGCCTGCACCGAGGCCGATTTCACCGGGCGGCCCACCCTCTCCTCCACCGCCCGCTGGATCTCCTCAAACGGGATCAGGCCGTGCGGCCACGCCCGCGCACGCAACTCCTGGAACATCTCGTCTTCCTGCGCCAGGGTGAGCAGGGAGCGCCGCGCGCCGCCGCGTCCGGGACTGTGCAGCACGGCAGCCCCGTGGCGCAGGTACTGGCGGTGCAGAACGCGCACCGACGCCTTGCGCCAGAAGAGAAACTTCGCCACCAGGGCGGGGGCCAGCTCCAGCACCACCACCATCCAGAGGCAGAGCGCCCGCCTGAATTCGTGCACGCTTTGGGCGCTGGCCACGGCCGCGCGCAGCTCGGCGCCGGCGCCTTCCGGGCACGAGCGCGCGTCCGCCTCCAGGCGCAGCGCCGCCACTCCCGATTTGAGGAATTCGGCCTGCACCTTGCGCACGTACCCGCGCGAGCATCCCAGGGCGGCGGCCACCTCCGCCTGCTCCAGGCCCAGCACCAGGCGCAACCAGACGCATCCCACCCGCCGCAACTCCGCCGCCGTCCGGGCGCGCGCCAAGGCCGCGCCCAGCGTGCCAGCCGCGTCCGCGGGCAGGGGCGATTGGCGGCGGTCCTGGAAGGCGCCCACGCCGTAGCGCCGGTAACGCAGTTGCACCCCCGCCACCGCGTGCAGGTTCCAGCCCAGAACCTCGGCAATCTGGGCCGCGCTCAACCCCAGCACCTCGCGCAGCCAGACGCACAGCCCGCGCTGGTACTCCCGCTTGTGGCGCGTAGCCTCCACCGCCGCCCTCAGACCCTCCGTAACCCTTTCGCGAATTAAACGCGGTTTTCCCATAAGTCCCTCCACACCCACCCGCCGAGTTGTACTGATGATGTACTATACCACACGATTAACAGTCGCGGCGCACGCCGGTTGTGGCGCAGCACTTGACCGCGCCGCCGAATTAGCGTATATACAGGAATGTGTTCTCCTGGGACATCGCCAAGGCTCTCACGAACTACCAAAAGCACGCGGTGCTTTTTGAAGAGGCGACGACGATTTTTGGTGACCCGCTTGCCTTGGATTGGGAGGACCTGGAACACGTCCAGCCGGAGCGCCGCTGGAAGAGGCTCGGCCTCTCCACCGGGGGTCGCATCCTCCTGGTTGTGTACACCCTACGGAGGTTGAAAGATGGCGCCGAAACGATCCGCATTATCAGCGCGCGGCAGGCGAGCCGCCGGGAACGCAAAGCCTATGCCGGATAGCCTGATCGACTTTTCCGACATTCCGCAATCCACCGAGGCCGAGCTGAAACGCGCGCGGCGCGTTGGGCGGCCGAAAACCGGCAAGGCCAAGCAGCTCATCGCCATTCGCATCTCGCCGCGCCTGCTGGCCCAGCTTCGCCGACTAGCGGCCCGGCAGTCGAAGCCCTATCAAACCCTGATTCACGAGCTGCTGGAGAAAGCGGCGGCCAGAGCGGCCTAATAGGCTGGCGCCCAACGCGCCGGCGATCTGTTGGCGGCCCGGCACCGGCAAGGGCGCCCCGGCGACCTGAGGGACACCATGATCGCCGGCATCGTGCTGGCCTCTCACGCCACCCTCGCCACCCGCAATACCTCGCATTTTGCGGACCTCAAAGTGGCCGTTGTCAATCCCTGGGAGACGTGAAGCCGCGGGCGGGCGCTCACCCTCGACCGTCCGCCCGATTTCCGGCGCCCCTGGCTCGGGAGGTGGTACGATGACCCCACAAGGGAGGCCGTGGTCCATGAGCGTCGAGGAGCTGGAAAACGAAGCGTTGAAGCTCGAACGCCGGGAACGCGCCCGATTGGCTGAGAAACTCTTGAGCAGCCTTGAAGCCCTGTCACCGGCCGAGGCCGAGCGCCTGTGGGCGGACGAAGCGTTGCGCCGCCTCGAGGAGATCGAGCAGGGCAAGGCCACGTCGCGGCCGGCGGAGGATGTGTTGCGCGAGGCCAGGTCCCGGCTGGCATGAGCCGCCACCTGAGCTTTCACGCTGCGGCCGAGCGGGAGCTCGCCGACGCGGCGGGCTATTATGAGAACTCGAGCCCAGGCCTTGGCAACGGGTTCCTCAACGATGTTGAGCGTGCTATCGCGCAAATCGAACAGTTTCCTGAGTCCGGTTACCTTTAGAATTGGGCCGTCCGCAGAGTTCTTCTTCGTCGTTTTCCGTACGCCGTGATGTACTCAGTGAACGCCCTCGAGATCAGAATCTTGGCGATCGCCAACCTCAGCCGCAGGCCCTTCTACTGGCAGGGCCGCAAGTAAGGCGCCCAACGCGCCGGCGATTTGATGGCGGCCCGGCACCGGCAGGGGCGCCCCGGCGACCTGAGAGACACCACGATCGCGGGCATTGTGCTGGCCTCTCACGCCACCCTCGCCACCCGCAATACCTCGCATTTTGCGGACCTCAAAGTGGCCGTTGTCAATCCCTGGCAGGGTTGAGTGAGACGGCCTTGCCCGAGTGCCGGCATCTTTAGCTGAGTACGACAGCCTTGGTTATGGAGCGGATAAAACCGCCGCCGTCAAGGCACTGCAAGCTGCGAAAGATTCCAGTCTTCACATCAGGTATATATACCTGATGTGAAGTCGTGTGGGAATCGACTTTAACCTTTAGAATTAACGGCTCGCTCTTTTGATTTGACAGCGCAACTGTCCTGCAGGTATATATACCTGCAGGACACTGGGCGATCTATGCCTCGAGGGAAGCCATCCCGGCTCGAAAAGTCCAAGCGAAATCTCACCAAGCTGTTCGACTCCGAGCCTCGCCGGGTGTACACGCGATCTCTCCTGCAGGAAATCCTGTCAGACCAGCAACGAGTGGGCCTGCTGGCGGCGCGAACGACTGTCAGTGAGTTTATCGCATTTCTAACAAAGAACCTTTTTCTCAAACAAGCTGCGGTCGAGTACGCCCACTTCCCCGAGGCTCGCCCCATCGTACGCTACATCTGGCGTTCTTCGACGCCCTACGAGCTTGGACAATCCCTTGTGCGCAACGCTTATCTCTGCCATGGGAGCGCGCTGTTTCTGCACGACCTCACCGATCAGCTTCCGATGGTAATTCACGTCAACCACGAGCAGCGCGAGAAACCGTCGAATTCCCGGCAGAGCCTCTCTCAGGAAGGGATCGATCGAGCCTTTGCGGGGCGGCAACGGCAGACGAAGTCGGTGCTTCGATGGGGCGAATACCGCTTCATGCTCATCAACGGGAAGCAGACCGGCAACCTCGAAGTTGCCCCGTTAGCGGTTGAGGGCGTGGCCTTACCCGTGACGAAGGTGGAACGAACCCTGATTGACGTCACGGTGCGTCCTGCTTACGGCGGCGGCGTGTACCAGGTTCTTGAGGCCTTTAAGCGGGCAAAAACCCGGATCTCCGTTCCAACCCTCATCGCCACCTTGAGAAAGCTTAATTACGTCTATCCGTATCACCAGGCGATTGGATTCTACATGCAGCGGGCGGGTTTCGAGGAAAAGCAATACGGACGTCTCAAGGAGCAAGGGCTCGAGTACGATTTCTATCTCGCCCACGACCTGCGGGACCGCGAGTACGATCCGGAGTGGCGGCTATTCTTCCCAAAGGGGTTTTAGGCGCTCGATCTGGGTTAGAAGAAAGTCGAAGTAGAAGTCGAACGCCTCGACCTCCTGCGGCACCGATTCGATGACGGCTTGCCAATCGGGGCGGTGAAACTCTCGATAGTCGGCGATCTTCCCAAGAAATCGAAGGGGGACCCGTTTTGCCGCGAAAATTTTGCGAGTGAGGTCCTGATTCTCGGGGGTGGCAAGGTCGACCGCTCCTTTCGTAACGATGAGATAGACGTCATAAAAGTCGCGGGCCCTCGCCTGGCGATTCCCCTTGAGGACATACTCCGGCATCTGCTGGCAAATCGCGCGCAGTTTTTCGATGGCGATCATATCCAGGGTGTAGACATAAATCTTGTAGAAGTCGAGGTCGCGCTCGATTTTTCCCTCGGTAAATTCGTACTTGCTAAGGTCTACCGAAAACGTTTTTTGCTCATGGGGTCCCACCCGGTAAGCATCAACCTGCATTTTGGCGTAACGTCCCTTCAGGCGCTCGTACTCCGGCCTCTCAATCAGCTTGAACCGGAGCTCGTATCCACCCCACCACGGCCGCTCATCGGGGCCGTCGAGCTTGGGCTTAGGCTCAAGTATTTCATCGAACACCACGTAGCCGGCGGAGTCGAAGCGGTCCTTGAGGGCCCGGAATATGCGCCTCCTGGCGTCTTCGAGGTCGGGGAAATCACTCGCAAGGGAGAAATCGAGATCGCGCGAGGCGCGAGAACTAACGCCGTAAACCAGGCTGATAGCGTTTCCGCCCTTGAGGACCAGTTGCTCCATGAGCTGATCGTCGGAAAACAGGGCGACGATGGCGAGTCTGCGGACCTCATCGAAATCCATGCGCACGCAAGCAAGGGTACCATAGGGATCACGTGAACCAAGGCGATCTACATCCTGCCTCTGAAGTGCAGCTCGCGTGACGCGGACCCGTCTTCCAGGTCCGCCGCTTTTCGACCCGCCGCTGCCCGACCGGCCTCGCCGCGCGTACATCAGAATCGATGTGTGCGCCACCGCGGGGCGCTTCCCCGAGCCGCAGGAGCCTGCCAACGAAAAGAGGGCGCTGCGATCGCTTGACGCGTGTATGGTGTGAGGCTGCGGGGAGCCACAATCCAGATTCGTTGGGGGATGGACAGATGGCCATCGGTCTGAAGACTGCGGGGGTTCATCACATCGCGTTGCGCTCCACCAACCTGGAGCAAGCAGCGCGGACCGCAGGTGTTGTGGTCCGCGTCTTTTCGGTGGCCGTCGGCTCCACGGTTGGGAATTCTACCGCCGTGTCGAAGCTGCGGCGTTCTTTTCTTTCGAATGGATAGTTCTTCATTACCGTGCGGCTGCAAAAACGACGCTGCGGTTTGATCATCGGCGGCGTGAGAATGACCTCCGACCCGCGCACGCGAATGTGGTCGATGGCACACCCAATGAATAGCCGCAGACCGCAACCGCGGCGGTCTGCGCTACTCGCTCAAAATCGCATCAGAATCGGAGCACCGCGCTGGTTTCCCCTATCCCGAGGGCGCGAAGCCGGCTGTCGCAGGGAAACTCGGCGCATGGACTGCGAAATTCTGGTCGCGAACGAGCTGGGTGGGTGTATGCTCTGGGTTGCCGGGAGTCAAAAAGGAAATTCCGGCGTACACAACAATGTCGTCGCCACCCGCGAATTTGGCGCGGCCGTCGAAAACGCACTGCACTCAAACACCTGGCTGGAACGTGCCCTAGCTCTGGGGGCAGATGTACGTTATCGATCGGTGGTCAGATCAACATAGTAAGTCCAACTGATAGACACCCGAGAGGAGCATAATAAAATGTTCGGAAAATCCAAGGGAGATCGATGGGACGACACAATCGATTATCTCAACCACTATTTTCCCTGCCACGACTTGCACGAGCCCCTGGGCGATCATATCGAATCCATTGTTCCCGCAGGGCAAACCCGGAACGCCATCTCTAAGGAGTTATCGCTCGGCAGCCGTCCGGATGGAAAGGATGACCCGCATTATGCCGACAACACCGATCGGCGGCACGCCATGCGCGGTTTACTGTTGTGCCAGCGGGTATACTATTCGAAACTGTGGGCCCGAAAGACCTGGACTCTTGGCGAGCAGCCTATCCCGGATGAATGGTGCCTCGGCGCAAACTGGAAGGTACAGAGTCTGAATCATTGGGGACACCAGAATGAGGCGGCAATCCGGGAAGCAATAGCCATGTTCGTACCGATCCCTGGTGCTACTCGCGACGATTACGTAGCCGCGGCCAAAGCGGGGATGCCCAGCGGGGGTGACGCAGAAATCGCCGGTAACCTGTATCTCTCGCGAAGCATCGACTGCTGTATAGGTAAAGGTGAGACTTGTTACCGCGGCATCATGGCCTGGCTTTTGAAAGCCGGTCTGGTGTCGATGCGTTGGTTTATGAAAGAGACGTCTCCCAACGGAGAGGTTTCCCTCGACCTGCTCTTCGGCAAAGGCGAGGTGGTATGGCCGCCGGACAGACCATTTAAAGATGACAGTGTTTTGCCCCAGATAGCCGCCGGCTATATCGTTCATATGTGGCTCGAGGATACCGGCGTAGGCGGTTGGAACGGGCATTGGGTTGTCAGCAATGGTGACGGGACCATCTGTGGAGTGAATAACGGGCCCATACAGAAACCCGATGAAGTGGTGGCGAAGGACTACACCACTCACGGCAGGCTCCGGTCGCAGTTTGAGGGATACGGTGGATATCTTGTCGAAGAAAAGGTTGGCGAACGGGGATTTCTGAAGACCCCGACCCCCAAAATTCCGCTCCAATGGGGCAAGGCGAGCCTCGTGAAGTTCGACCCCGAGACGATTCCC
>DATJAQ010000331.1:0-15145 GCA_035516075.1 Terriglobia bacterium
CAAAATGCTCCAAATCCTCAGCGTCACCATCTTCGAAAAAACCCCGATTTCACAGGGGCTTTTCGAGTTCGAGGACAACCTCGCCGAAACCGAACGCGCTATCCAACTGCCGCTATTCAACTTATAGTTGGACAGCCCTGAGTGTTTTTGGACAATTGCGTTCAAATAAGCATATTTTAGCCCATTCCCCGCTACCGAATTGCGTTCAAATAACGCTGGGCCACACCGCGTCCGGCCGTTCCCCGAAAACGAATTGCTTTCAAATAACGCTATTTCCGGGCCCCTATCGGCGGGCCGGAATCAGTTCGCGCGGGCCGCTCCCGACGCCAAACTACCGGCTCCCGACGCCTCTTCCAGCCTCGTACGTTTTTCGATCGCTTACCGAATGTTACAGAAAAGCAAAAGTGTACAAAATCTGGAATTTTCGGCCCAAAAAGGCCCTTTTTGAGGCATCAAAGAAGCACCGATTTGCACATAAGTGATGGTTGCCGGCTCCGCGAGGGATTTCAAACGAGCAACTTTTTCACGACAAACCGGTAAACTCCGCCACCTGCCGAGTGGCGCGGTGTCCCTTCCACCGCGGAATAGTCGTTGACAGCGGGTTCCCAGGTTGTAGAGTAGGGGGCTTGGCGACGCTAAAAGGGAAATCGCGGCATAGCCTTTCACGCTGACGAAAAGGCGCTCCGGGGCAGACGCTTCGAGGGACAGAACTGTGAAAAACGAGCCACTCGTGAGGGCAAGACTACTTCTGGCAGGCGCGCTGGTTTCAGCCGCAGTGCTGTTCGCGGCCACGCCGGCGCCGCACCGGCCGCAATCGGCGACCGCGGCCTCAGACCCGGCGGTGCAGCCGGTGGCGCCCGTTCGGCCAGTGACCGACAACTACTTCGGGACCCAAATCGTTGATCCGTACCGCTACATGGAAAATCTTAAGGACCCCGAAGTGCAGGGGTGGATGAGGGCGCAGAACGATTACACCCGCGCGGCGCTGGCGAAGATTCCGGGCCGGGAGCGGCTGCTCGAGCGCATTCGCGAGCTCGACAATTCAGTTCCGCAGGTCGGCGCTCTCGAGCTGCCCGGCGAACTCTACGTGATCTACAAACAGCAGCCCGGCGAAGACGTGGAAAAGCTCTATCTGCGCCGGGGGCTCAATGGAGAAGATCGGCTGCTGGTGGACCCCGACCACGTCGAGATCAGCCCGGCCAATCGGGCCAAAGGCAAAGGCAGGAACACCCTCGGCATCGCCGTCGCCTCGGACGACTCGAAGTACATCGCCGTGGCTGTTATTCCGGGCGGCGCGGAGAATGACAGCGAACTTCACGTGTTCGAGACCGCCACCGGGCGCGAGACGGGCGACGTGCTTCTTCGCGCCGTGGGCCAGGAGACCGGGTACCCCTCGTGGCTGCCCGACAATCGATCGTTCGTCTACGGGCGATACCAGGCGCTCGCTCCGGGCGCGCCCGCAACTGAGGAGCAGCAGAAATACCGCACCTTTCTGCACGTGTTGGGAACGGATCCCGGCAAGGACGCGCCGGTGTTCGGCTACGGCGTGACGCCCTCGATCGACGTCGATCCACGCCTCTTCGCCATGGTCCGCACGCCTCCCGACTCGGCCTGGGCCGTCGGCATCCTCACCACGGACATTTTGCCGGCGAACGCCTACTACGTCGAACCGGTGGAGGCTGTGGGCCGCTCGAACACGGCTTGGCAGAAGGTGTCGGATTTCACCGATCAGGTCGCGGATATCGCCGTGCACGGCGACGACCTCTATTTGCTGACGTTCAAGGACGCGCCGCGTTACAAGGTGATCCGCACCAGCGCGCGCCGGCCCAACCTGGCCGCAGCCGAGACGATCATTCCCGCCGGCGAGGCCGTGGTCACCAACATCGCGGCGGCGCAGGACGCGCTGTACGTGCGCCTGCTGGACGGCGGGGTCAGCCGGGTGGTACGCGTTGACTACGGTCCTAAGCCCAAGGTGAAGACGATTGCGCTGCCCTTCGAGGGCGGCGCCTTCGTGGCGGCCGAGCCGCGACTTCCCGGGACGCTGCTCTATTTGACATCGCGGACTCGAGCCTACGGGATCTACGCCTACGATCCTCGGACGGACCGGGTGACGGACACCGGGCTCCAGCCGCTCGGGCCGTACGACCGGCCCGCCGGCCTTGAGTCCGTCGAGGTCAAAGTCCGCAGTTACGATGGCACGCTGGTGCCGCTCTCCATTGTCTATCCCAAAGGTTTGAAGCTCGACGGATCGAACCCCACGCTGCTTTCCGGCTATGGATCGTACGGCGTGACGGACGATCCCATCTTGTTTCCTCCAACCGAGGCGTGGACTGAGCAAGGCGGAGTGCTTGCAGATTGCCAGGTGCGCGGCGGCGGGGCCTACGGCGAGGAGTGGCACCTGGCGGGCAAGGGGCCGACCAAACCGAATACCTGGCGCGACTTCATCGCCTGCGCGCAGTACCTGATCGACCGGAAGTACACGTCCCCGGCGCGACTGGCCGGCCAAGGCGGGAGTGCGGGGGGCATTCTGATTGGCCGAGCCATCACGGAGCGGCCGGACCTGTTCGGCGCGGCGATCATTAATGTCGGCGCGCTCGACATGCTGCGCTCCGAAAACACTGCCAACGGCGCCTCGAACATTCCTGAGTTCGGATCCACGAAGACGTTCGAAGGCTTCAAGGCGCTCTACGCCATGAGCGCCTTCCACCACGTCGAGGACGGAACACGGTACCCCGCCGTGCTGCTCACCACCGGCATCAATGATCCGCGAGTGGATTCTTGGCTGCCGGCGAAGATGGCGGCGCGCCTGCAAGCTGCCACGTCAAGCGGCAAGCCTGTGCTGCTGCGCGTGGACTTCGGAGGCGGTCACGGCGGGGGCAGCGGCGAAAAGCAGCGTCAAGAGCGCATGGCGGACTCGTGGAGCTTTCTGTTCTGGCAGTTGGGCGTGCCGGGATTCCAGCCGCCTGCGCGTTAGCACGAGTGAATCAATCGCCGGTTTGGGACTTGCGTCGGCAGATTGGAGGCGCGGGGAGGAATCGAACCGCCACATAAAGGTTTTGCAGACCTCTCCCTTACCACTTGGGTCCCGCGCCTTCGTTGATTCGTATTGAGATGGCCTGCCGAAGAATTCTCTACCCTCATAAGGGGAATTGGCATATTAGAAGCCGACAACCTGGCCGAGCTCGTGCCCATTCTATTGCGAGGCGTCGTGTCCGGCATGGTCTTGAGTGGAGCCATACGAGGGAAAATCACGGCATGAAGACGGATCGCACAAACCGTGAGTCTGAAAGGTTCGATGCTGCAATCCGCAAGATATTCACGGTATCACACGACGAGGCTTCTCTTTGGACGGCGGACTATGATTAAACGCGTGTGTCGGCTGCGCCGGCGGCGGGTGCTCGCGGAATCCGACTTTGCATCTTTGGCCCAAGTGGTGCGCGATCGGCGGGAGAAGCACCGGTTTCTGCGGACGGCGCCCACCTTGCGATTGCAGATTGAAAGTCTAAGATTCAAGATTAAAAAGCAACGCGGCGCGGATCGAGGATTGACCGGGCGCTGTTGCCGGATGACGGACGCGCCGGTGAACGTCTACTTGTCGTAGGAGCCCGCGGGCGGAGCGCCCGCGAGGCGATGAGGGCTGGCAGGGCAACCGCTTTGGAAAGCGCGTTGCCCTGCCCTTGATTCTACTTCAACTCTACCACTGGAACCGCGCCCCAAACTGCCCGGTGCGCGGCGCGCTGTTCACTCCGGTGATGTAACCGAATTCTGGACTGCTCACATCCGTATTCGGATTTCCGAAGGCGTGGCGGTTAAACAGGTTATAGAACTCCGCCCGGAACGAGAGCGCGTAGCGGCCGTCGTGCCCGAACCTGAAATACTTCAGCAGGCTCGCGTTTTCGCTCACAATCCCGGGGCCGCGTAGCGCATCGATGCGGGCCGGTCCCGTCCCAAGCTGGCCGTAGGCGGGATTCACGGCCACGGTGGCCGGGAAATACTGGTCTGCCGCCGGCGGATGCTCGCTGTCGGTAATGGGAACGAAGCTGGACGAGTTGAACTTGGAGCCGTTGTACCCGGAGAGGTCGTAATTCAAGTACGTCGCCGCCCAGGCGGGGTAATAGTAGTAGTTGCTGGAGGAGAAGCTGAGGGGCTGGCCCGAGGCGTAGAGCATCAACCCGCTCACCGTCCAGCCGTTCACGATGGCATTGGCGACGCGGCCCTTCCCCGTCAACCATCGCTTGTCGTTGCCGAACGGCAGTTGATAGCTGACGTAGCCTTTCACCACGTGCTTCTGGTCGTACGGTGACAAGGTGTGGGCCGCCTCGCTCAGATTGGAAAAATCCTGAATGCCGGCCACCCCATAGTTTTCTCCAAAGCCGCTGAACGTGTCACCGAGTTGCCGGGACAGGGTGTAATTCAGGTCCATGGTCAACCCGCTGCCGGTGCGCTTGGCGATCTCCACCACCATTGAATCGTAGGAGGATTGGCCGAGAGACAGGCCGGCATAGTACAGCACCGGATAGTACCAATAGGTGGTCTCAGCCGCCGAAATCTGCGGATAAGGCGCGATGGCGGAGAGGGCCGGAGCGCAGAATCCGCTGTAAGGATACTTGACGCCGTTGGCCGCCGCGCCCGCCGGGTCGCAAACCCAATTGAAGGCGTTTCCGGAGTTGATCAGGCCGAAGAACGTGGACGCGCTGGGCTCGTTGGCGGCCAGCGTGGCATCCTGCAGGTGGTGGCCTCGATTGGCAATGTAGCTGACTTCCAGCCGGGTGTTCTTGGTGATTTCGTACTGGACGCCGGCGTTCCAGTTCTCGACGTAGCCGTCCCGGAGAGCGTTGGGATCGGTGCTGGCGATCGGGAAGAGGCTGATGTCGGGCGTCGTGCTAAACGTGCCCGGCGTGAACACCCCGGGATAGCCTTGATCCCAGTTGAAAGGCGCGCTGGCGGCGTTGGTGCCGCGGAAGCCCGGCGCGAATCCATAGGGCACTCCTCCCCAGTACTGAATGCCGATCGGCGTGTAGAGGATGCCGAACGAACCCCGAAGCACCCAGCGGTCGAAGGGCGAGTAGGCGAGGCCGATGTGGGGCCCGAAGTTCTTCCAGAACTCGTTCTTCTCGAAGCTGTCGCTGCCATTCTTGGCGTACTCGATGGCGCCCGGTATCCCGAGGTTGGGGTCAACCGCATTCAGGTCGAAGTTGGCCCAATGACCGTACTTTTCGTGAAAGCGGAAGGTGGCGTCCCAGCGCAGGCCGAGGTTCATGGTGACTTTTGGAGTCACCTTCCAGTTGTCGGCCGCAAACAACGACATGGCCTTGCGGCGGCCGTAAAGGTCGAGCGCCGTGGTCTCCTGGGCGGACTCCACGTTGCCGAGGAGGAAGCTGGCGAATCCGAATCCCACCTGGTTGGCATAGCTTGCCGACGGCATGCCCGTGGTATTGTTCGAGAAATTGAGGCTCAGCGCGCCGGAGCCGGCGTGGTTGTTGAGTTCCATGGCCCGGAAGTCGCCGCCGAACGAAAAGGAGTGTTTGCCCTTCGTCCAGGAAACACTGTCGCCGAGGATGAAGGTGGCGCCCACAAAGTTGCCCTGCCAGGTGCTTCCCAGGAAGGTTTCGCCGACGCCGTTCACCGAATTGCCGAAGCTGATGTTGGGGAAATTGCTCGCGCCCGTGTTGCCAAAGCCCAGGGTGGAGGGCCAGTTTGTGCCCGTGGATGCCGGGAGCGATCCGTTCCAGTACCAGTTGTAGGTGAGGTTAAGCACGTTCAGCAGGCTGGGCCGCAAGGTGTAGCTGTCGCTGAGACGCATCTCGTGGGCATAGACCAACTGACTGCGGGCATCGGAGAGCGGGCCGCCGTCGGTGCTGCCCGGCTGCCACACTCCGCCGGAGTCGATAAGGGTCCGCGGCCGGTGATTGTAGACCCACGAACCGGAAAGGTGGTTCTTGTCGCTGAAATTCTGGTCCACTTTGATAACGGCCTGATTCGGCGTCTGGGAGGGCGAGTTGCTGCTGGGAATCCGGTCATTTTGAATGAGCGACGAATTCTCGGGAGCGTAGCTCTTCTGGTAGAGCGCGAGGATCTTTTGCGAGACGGAGCTGAACATGCTCGTAGGAATCATGTTGTTGGCAAAGACTGCCCCGGGATCGCTCGGATTGAAGATAGCCCCGCTGTAAATCGGGTTCCCGTGAACGTCCGTTCCCAGTTGGCTCGACTTATTCAGCAGGGCACTGAAGTCGCCGCTCAGGAAGGCCTGGGTGGGCACCGTGGCAGCGCTGCTGAAGCTGCCCGGGGTGAAGTCGTTCTGGGTGTATCGCTCGAAGGCGCCGAAAATGAAGGTTTTGTCCTTGCGAATCGGGCCGCCGGCGCTGAAGCCCCAGTCCCAGAAACGCGCCTTCGCCTTCCCGATGCCCAGGTTGTTGTTGTCCCAGGTGTTGGCGTCGAGGAATTCGTTGTGGCCGAACCCGAAGGCGCTGCCGTGAAACTTGTTGGTGCCGGACTTGAGGCCGAGCATAATCACGCCGCCGCTGGTGATGCCGTTCTGGGCGCCGAGGCCGGTGGTCTCGGATTGAACCTCAGCCACGGCTTCCATGCTGGGCGCAATCTCAAAGGAGTCGCCCTCGATGCTGGCGGTGGTGGAGGTGCCGTCTACCGTGACGTCCTTGGTAAAGCCCTGGGTGCCGTTGATCACCGAGGTGTAAGGATCGCTCAGAGGCGCGTAGCCCGGCGTGATGGCTACGGCAAAGGACTCGATGGTCCGGCCCCCGTAGATGCTCAAGGGAAGGTCCTGAACCACGCTGCCCTTAAGGTTGGTTCCGACGTCCGAGGTCTCTTTGTCGAGGATGGGCGCGTTGGCGGTAACCGTGATCGTCTGGCTCGAGGTTCCGATGTTGAGCAAGGCGTTCAACTGCGCCACCTGGTCCACGTTCAGGGTGATGCCCGTCTGCCGGAAGGGTGCGAATCCCGTCTTCGCAAATTCCACCGAATAGTTGCCGGGAGGAAGATTCACGACGGAATAGATTCCAACGTCGTTCGTGAGGGCGGGGCTGACGACGCGAGTGTCGAGATTGGTGACCGTCACCGTAGCGCCCGCCACCACGGCGCCGCTCGGGTCCGTGACAGTTCCGGTGATGGAGGCCCGGCCCACCTGGGCAGCCGCCACACTTGCAAAGATCAGCACGGCCACGCACGCGCGCGAAATTGTTTTAAACATGTTATCTCTCCTGAATGGTCCAGCCGGACAGGAACACGCTTATCCGCTCCTTCAGTCATCCGGCGAATCCGTACCCATTCCGACGCGATCACTCGCAGGCTTCAGATTGACGCGGGCCCGGGCATCCGGCCCTTATGACGACGCCTCTATCCGAGCACGGGCGGCCCGAACCCGTATCCCGGCAGACGGGCCTGTTCAGCCTCTAACCCAAAATATCGTCCGGGCCACTTGCAGTGGTCTGTGACCCACGACACATGGCGTTGTGCCGCGTATTACCGGGTGTTCGAGCTATCAGGCATTGTTTGTTGAGGTTGGCGAGCCCGCAGGGAATTGCGTGACGGAGAGCACGTTGCCGTCAGGGTCTTTGAACCACGCTACGCGGGCACCGCTGGGCGCTGTCCAGATGCCGAGAGGGTCTTGCCCGGTGAAGCCGTACTGTGGAAACACTACGCCTTTCTCCTTCAAGTCCACCACGGTTTTCTCGATATCGTCCACTTGCCAGCCCAGCACGGTAAAGGGCTGCGGTTTGAAATCGGGAACCTCGGTGACCCGCACCATGATTCCGCCGGCGTCGAACTCCGCCGCGAAGGGGTCCTGCACCAGGAAGCGCAGGCCGAGCACGCTCTCGTAAAACGGCCGCGCCACTTGCATGTCGACCGTGGGTACGAACGCCATGATCCTGGCGGAACCAAGCATAGAGACCTCCTCGCGCGGGCCGCTCTTACGACCTCGGCCTCAGCGTCTGAAACCGGAAGGCGTGCGGATTGGTTGTTACCACGACACTCTCGAATCCCGCGCCGGCTCCCGCGGACCTCAATACTCCACCGTGTAGAGGCGGCCGGTCAGGACCACTTGCTCCTTCTCTGCGGAAGAGCAGCGGATGGTGATGGGCCGTCCGCTCGCGAACTCCGCGTGCGGGATCTCCCCCGCGCCCCACGAGAGGCCGCTCCAAACCAGCCGGTCGTAGTCGATTTCCACGGGCAGCATCTTGCCGTCCTGTTCGGCTGAGATTTTGAGCACCTTGCCCATGGACGTGCCGTTCGGCGGGCCGCCGGGCCAGCTCCGCGCCACCGTTCCGTCCGGGTACCGTTGCTGGAAGATGATGCGCAGGTCGCCCCGGGCGGGAGCCGTCACGGTGGCCACGAGCGCACGCGAACCATCGGGCGCGAATTTCGCTTCGAGCGGCGCGATGGCGCGCGGAATGATAACGTCCTCCTGCACGCCCAGGTCAAATTCGGGCGCGGCGTAGCTCCCGTAGCCCACGGCGGCCATCTGTCCCGGCCCGAGCGTGACCGTGTTACCCCGCAAACGCGGCACGAAACCGGCGTCACGGAAAATCAACCGGCCTCCCGCGAGTGGCGGCTGAATGCGGGTGAGCAGGGGCAGTTTGATCTCTTCCACTGCCTGCGCAGGATTCACCACGGTATAGATCGCCCCACCCGTAGTGACCGAGCCGAAGCCGTAGGGCTCGACGTCGCCGGGTATGCCGCCGAAGGTCTTGGTGCGGCCCATGGCTTTGAGGGGCTGGTAAATGTTCTGTACTTTGGCGAACCAGCGTACGCCGTCGTCAGTCAAAAACTCCAGATTGCCATGGATGGTGTTCACCCAACCGCCCCGCGACGCCATCAGCAGCACCTCGCCCTTCCAGGCGTGCGTCTTGCGGTAGTAAATGGTCCCGGTGTTGCCAAACATGACGCTGGTGGGGTCAATGCGTTCCAGCGGCACAAAGCTCTGCTCGTAGCGCCGCACCATGTGATCGCTGTAGATGTCCATGGAGCGCCAGAAATTTGTCTCGGGAACGTCGCTTGGGCGCGGATCGCCGGCGTAAAGCGAATCGAACACCCCGAGCCAGCGCAAATCGATCGAATTTTTGAAGGGGAAATGCCCGGTGGTGTATTCGAGGTCGCCGCCGAAGCCGTTGAACGCCACCAGCACAATATCGGGATTCTTGCTTCGGAATTCCTGCAAAGCCTTGCGGAACGCGGTCTCGTTGCGCGCTTCTATCTCTTGCGGGGAGTCGGTCTTTTCCTGCTGGGGCGTGGCAGCGGTGAAGTCCGCGAAATCGAACTCGAACATGCGAATACCGTGGTCGTACCAAAACTGAAGCGTGTTCATGAAATCGGGCAGGAACCCGCCCGCGGAAAACGACATCGCCGTGCCCTTGGCGTTGAGCGAATCGCGCCACGCCGGCGCCGGGTTGATTTTCACCAGGGCGTTCGAGCCGAACCAGAGGCCGGGCAGCAGGCCGTTCGCGCGGCAGCGGGCAATCCAGCGGTCGGGGCCGTCCGGCCAGTTCGGCTTCCGCCATTCGCGGTAGGCGCCGTCGGGCGCAAACCAGAAGGCGTCCATCATGTAGTAGTCGAAATGCACCCCGAGCTTCCTGAAGCGCAGCACCTGGTCAAGCTCGCGCTGGGCGAGCGCCTCGGTGAGCGGAATGTTGTCCGAGAGCTCGTCGTAGGCCGACCAGTCGTTGTACACCCAGATGGGATCGCGCAGCAGCGGCGCCCCCAGCCTGGCGGGCGACCCCTGCGGGGCCGCGGCAATGCGAGCGGCCAGGACGAGCAGCGCAAAGGCGCCGCAGATCAATGTGGCCGCGCAGGCAATTGCCCACGTTTTAGCTCGTCGCTTCATCGGACGCAGGTGGTACGAGTTCCCGCCAGCACGGCAGTTGAGGCAGGACCTTCAACAGGCATCGCTGGCAGACGAGCCGCCGGCACAGACGGGACTCGAACGGATTATATGCCCGATCGCAAGCCCGAAGCCGGCGCGTTGTTCGGAAGCGGGAACAGGCAGTGGCCATGCGTCGCCTCTCCACGTCGCGCGCCGTGATATACTCCGCCGGTTTGGCGTGAGGTGCCAACTCATGGCAGCGCGAAGAGCAGCTATCCATCGAGTTGAGGTCCCGTTTACATGCAGGTGATCCGCCCGGCCAAGGTGTTCGACGCGATCGTGGTGGGCTCCGGGGCGAGCGGCGGCTGGGTGGCCAAGGAACTCACCGAGCGCGGCCTGGAAGTGCTGATGCTCGAGGCTGGGCCGCCGCGCGTTCCCACCCGCGACTTCACCGAGCACGTGTGGCCTTACCAGGTGAAATTTCGCGGCTTCGGCGACCGCGAGGCGCTGCTGGCGCACCAACCCGTGCAGAGGCTCTGCTACGCCTGCGACGAGTTCAGCCACCAGTTCTTTGTGGACGATCACGAGCACCCCTACACCTTCCCCGCCGGCAAGCCCTTCATGTGGATTCGCGGCCGCCAGGTGGGCGGCAAGACCTTCTGCTGGGCGCGCGAAAGCTACCGTTACACCGATAACGAATTCAAGGCCGCCAGCCGCGACGGGTTCGGCCAGGACTGGCCCGTTAGTTATGCTGAGCTCGAGCCCTACTACGACCGCGTGGAGAGCTTCATCGGGGTGAGCGGCTCGCGCGAAGGGCTGGAGACGATGCCCGACGGCCGCTTTCTGCCGCCCATGCGCTTGTCGTGCGGCAGTCTGCGCGTGAAAGAGGCGGTGGAGCGCAGGTTCGGCTGGCGCGTGATGCCCGACCGCGTGGCCAACCTCACGGTGCCGCACAACGGGCGTCCCGCCTGCCACTACTGCAACCAGTGCCAGCGAGGCTGCTTCACGGCCTCTTACTTCAACAGCCCGTCGGTTACGCTGCCGGCCGCGGCGCGCACTGGCCGCTTCACCCTGCTCAGCGACGCGGTGGTGAGCCACGTTACGCTGAACTCCGAGGCGAAGGCCGGCGGAGTTCATTACGTTGACCGCAACACCCACGCGCATCGGGAAGTGCGCGCCCGGGCGGTGGTGCTGGCGGCGGGCGCGCTAGAATCCACGCGCATTCTGCTGAACTCCACCTCGACGCGCTTTCCGAACGGGGCCGGCAACTCGCAGGGTGTTCTGGGGCACTACCTGATGGACCATTTCACCCTCGAAGGTACGGGGGGCATCCTGGGCTCGCTCCAATCTGCCAAGCGCGAGCCCACCGGCAATCCGTGTGGCTTCCTGATTCCCAAGGTCGTAAATACGCGCGGAGGGCCGCAGAACAACGCCTTCCTGCGCGGCTACCGCTTCGACGGCGACGCCAGCCAGGAACTCTACGGGCACGCCTTTTCCCTGCCCGGCTTCGGAGCCGAATGGCGGCGCCAGGTGCGCGAGGAGATCCCTTACGGCTTCGGCATGATGGCGCAGGGCGAATGCCTCCCACGCTATGAGAATTTCGTCAAGCTCGACCCCGATACAAAGGACGCCTGGGGCATCCCGGCGCTGCACATCAGCGCCAGTTACGGCGAAAATGAAAAGGCGATGGCCGCCGCCATGCGTGCCCATCTGGGCGAGATTCTCGACGCGGTCAAGCCGGAGAACGCACACCTGGCGCCGGAGGAACTGAGCGTGTTCGGCAAGAACATCCACGAGTGCGGCACGGCGCGCATGGGCGACGATCCCAAAACCAGCGTGGTGGACCGCTTCAACCGGCTGCACGATGTGAAGAATGTGTTTGTGACGGATGGGGCGGCTTTCACCACGCAAGGCTGCTACGAGCCCACGCTCACCATCATGGCGATTTCCGCGCGCGCGGGCGAGTACATCGCGGAGTCGTTCCGGCGCGGCGAAGTGTGAGGCGCGGTCCCAAGAGCAGGCCGCGGCGCCGTGAATGCGACCGGGGTTTTCGGCCCATGAACGACGAGTCATCCAATCCGAATCACGGCTTCCTCACCCGGCGCCAATGGCTGCTGCGCCTGGGCGAAGCGACGGCGCTGCTTGGATTCAGCGGCGAACTCGGCGCCGCGCTGGCGCAGCCCTCGACCGTTCCAAGCGCTCCGGGCAACCAGCCCCTGCCGCCGGGCTTGTACGAGCCTTCGACGGAGCATCTGGCGCACGCCTACCGTAGTGACGGAACGTACCACTACATACCTCCGGGCGCGGAGACAGACTACGTCCCGCCGCCGGCCGGTCCGTATCGCCCGCGTTTCTTCACGCCTTCGGACTTCGACGTGGTCCGCCGCATCGCCGGGCTGCTGCTCGGCGAGGGCGGAGCGCATTCTATCCACGCGAGCGCCGGCGCGGAGGAGCTCGGCCAGACCCTGGCGGAATGGATCGATCTGAGCGTCTTGAGCGCCGCCGGAATCCGCCGGGCGGCGCAGGCCCTGAAACCCGGGCATCGCGCCCTCACCGCGGCCGTGGATGGCGAGGAGGCCATTCGACGGCTCGAAGGCCTTGAGCCTGAGCCCGTCTGCCGCGAGGGCCTGGCGTGGTTGGAGCGAACGGCACATGCAAGATATCAGCAAAAGTTCATGGCGCTCGCGGCCGCGCAGCAGACTGAGATGTTGCGATCGATCAGCGACGAAAAACGCAGTCCCGGCGCGGCGAGCGCGGGCTGCCGATTCTTCGATCTCGTCAAGCGGGAAGTGATTCGCGGGTATTATACGTCGCGGGCGGGCTTGGCGGAATTGGATTACAAAGGCAACGCCTTTTACGCCGAATCGCCGGGCTGCGAGGGCCCATCTTGACGTGAGGCGCCGGGGTCTCGTTCGAGGGAGAGATCCGGCGGGCGGGAGAGCGCCATTCCGTCGGAAGTGAAGTCGCGGCCGCGCCACAACTCCGTCCGTGCAGTGGAGTGGAAGCGGCGCCCGGTTGCCCGATTCCTTGGGCCGGGCATCCGGGCGCCTGTGGGTGACGGCCCGAACACCTTAGGACGAAATTTCCAGGCGGGCGCCGAGATGACGAACCTCGCGGCGGGCGCTCGCGTAGTGCTCGAAGTTATCGACCGATTTTACGATCCGGTCGGCCTTGCGGTACATGAAGTCTGCGTCATTCCGGTAGGCCGGAGAGAACAGGTCATCCTCATGGTGGTCGAGGTACCGGAGCGCGCTCCGGGTGTAGTCAGTCAGCTCGACCACACTGGGAGCCACGCGCCCAATTGCCTTCTGTTGCCACCGCGCTGCCTCCGGCTGAAGCTTCTCGAGTTGCCGGAGGTCCTGATCCATGGCGTTCACCTGGGTCCGGGCCCGGCTTAGGACGCCGGCGTCGTATTGCCAGTAATTTTCGCCCTCCTGCATGTCGAGTGACTGGAGTCGAGCGGATAATTGCCGCACCTCCAACCCGTCTGTCTTGATCTGAGTAAGAAGGCTGGAGACCTCAAGGGGTACGCTGTCGGTATAAGAAGCAGGCGCAGGCGGTGCCGCCTCTGGCGCGCGGCCCGAAGCGAACAGCGCCGGTGAGAAGAATGTCAAGGCTGCGACCATAAGGGTCGCGAGCCACGAACTGGATTTCATTGCTGGTCTTCCTTTCCGGACACAAGGACTCGCGAGCGCGAGTCCTTTGGCGTCCGTTCGTCAAAAATTCGCTACATCGATTTTGATGCGGAGCCGATCACCAGCTGTTGCTTAGGCGGGGGCGTTGGGCTTGAAGCCGTGCCGTTTCGACTTTTCCTTTGTTTCTGCACTACAATGGACTATATCCCAATAGGGAATCGGATTCAGCGACCAGGAGAATACCCGTGGCACACATGAGCCGGCACGAACTGAAATCAGACGAATTTGTCTCCACGGTGCAGGCGGCAGAGGACTTCTTCAAGCAGAACGCCCGCCAGATCATCGTCGGGGTGGCGGCCGCATTGGTTGTGATCGGCGGGGTTGTGGGTTGGAGAACATACAGCGAGCGCCAGGATGCCTCCGCCAACTTCGCCCTGGCCCAGGCGCTTAAGACGTATCAAGCGGAGGTCACTCCGGCACCCGCGCCCAATCTGTTCAGCTCTGACGCCGCCACGCCGCCCGTACCGGCCGGTCAGTTCACCAGCGCCGACGCCAAGTACAAGGCCGCGCTCTCCCGGTTCACCGACGTGGTGGCACAGTATCCGCACCAGAAGGCGGCGGACTTCGCGCGCTATCACATCGGCCTCTGCCAGGCCGCGCTCGGCAACAGCGCGGCCGCGATTGCGACACTGCAGGCGGCCAGCCAGTCGTCGGACAAAGAAGCGGGAGCTCTGGCCGGCATGGCCCTGGCGGGCGAGCTCGCCAAGGCGGGCAAGACCAACGAGGCCGCCCAGGAGTACCAGAAGCTGGCGGACCATGCCACTTCCACCGTGCCGCGCGCCACGGCTCTGCTCGCGCTCGCCGACCTTTACCGGGGAACGAAGCCTGCCCAGGCGCGCGTGATCTACCAGCAATTGCAGAAAGAATTCAGCTCCGATTCCTATCTGCTGGCCACCGTCAAGCAGCAGTTGGACAGTCTTCCGAAGTAGCCCGCGGGTTCCGGAGGGCCGGCCGCTACCCTGGATTCGCGCCATGACCCGGTTTTGCTCCTTCCATCCGCTCTTCGCAACCGCCTCAGAGGCGCCGCCCGCGCAGCGCCGCCAAACCCATGCGTGAAACCCTCGAGACCGACGTTCTGATTGTGGGCGCGGGGCCTGCCGGCCTGAGTTGCGCTCTGCGCCTGGCGCAGTTGATCCAGGCGAAGCAGGGTTCCGGCTCGGCGCCGCTCCGCCCTGAGAATATCTACGTGCTCGAAAAGGCGGACGAACTCGGCGCCCACTCGCTCTCGGGCGCGGTGCTTGACCCGCGCGCCTTGCGCGAGCTCGTCCCGGACTTTGAGGCTCAGGGCGCTCCGCTTGAAACGCCGGTCACCGGCGACTCCGTTTACTACCTCACCCGCACGGGGAAGTTCAAGGCGCCCATCAATCCGCCTTTCTTCCACAACCATGGGAACTACATCATTTCGCTCAACAAGTTCGTGAAGTGGCTGGGCGGCCAAGTGGAGCCGACCGGCGTGAACCTGTTCCCGGGATTCTCCGGCATGGAAGTGCTCTACGACGGCGGCCGCGTGGTGGGCGTGCGCACGGATGACAAGGGCATCGACAAGAACGGCAAGCAGAAATCGAACTTCCAGCCGGGCTACGATCTGCGAGCCAAAGTGACGGTGTTCGCCGAGGGGCCGCGCGGGTCCCTC
>DATJAQ010000332.1:0-11111 GCA_035516075.1 Terriglobia bacterium
GGCCACCGTGAGTACCGCGCCGCTGTCCTGAATTTCGGACGTTACGAACGTTCCCCACTGCGGCACGTGCACCGGATTCGTTTTCACCAGCCACACGTGCCGGTAGATGCCCGCACCCTCGTAAAACCACCCTTCGAATTCGGTGGCGTCCACCCGCAGCACCAGAATGTTCTTGCCACCATAGTTGGCGAAGTCCGTGATGTCACAGGAGAACGGTGCGTAGCCGCTCCAGTTCCGTCCCAGAAAATTGCCGTTCAGGGCTATCGTCGAGTTGCGAAAGACGCCGTCAAACTCAATGCTGAGCCTGCGGCCGGAATCGTCTTTGGGAATATCGAACACGCGCCGGTACCACCCGATGCTGGTGGCGGGATAGTTTCTTCCGAGCGGCTTGGCCCCGTGATCGATCAGCTTTGGGTCGTTCTGGAACGGCAATTCCACCGCCCAGTCGTGCGGAAGATCGATGGCGCGCCAGTCGTGGTCGCTGAAGTCCGCCCGGGAGGGTCTGAAAAACGCGCCCGTCGTTTGCAGCTCCGCTTCCCGCCCATAGCCGAAGTCCAGCGCGGGGTCGTCCGCATGGCCGAGATGGAAACGCCAGCCGAAGTCGAGCAGCAAACGCTCGCGGGAAGAGCTCGCCGCCGCGGGCGGATTCATCGGTGCGGGGTTTGCTGCGGCGCTCCGGGCTTCCGGAGCGGGTCCGCTTGCCTCAGCGCTCTGAACCGGAAACGATCCGGCCCCCGCCGCTGCGGCCACACTGGATTTCAAGAAATCACGTCTCGTCCACTTGGACATGTTTTGCCTCCGCGGGTGCGCGCCGCAGCTCATCCGCACTGTGCGATGTGGGTCCCCGTGCCGGACGCCATCGACATTCCATTCTGCCACGGTTCGGTGAACAACTCGAAGATCCCTCTTGAGAGCGGCGGCGCGCGAACCACCCTTGAGCGCGGGCGGGGAACTGGCGCTTGACCCCGCAGCAGTGAGGCCCCGGCAAAAGGCGCGAGCTTTGCGACGGGCGCGCGCGTCAGGTAACATCTTACCTATGGCGACCACACCGCCGCGACGTGCGGGAACTTTCAAATCGACGCCGATTAGAACCGCACGACCAGCGGCCGAGGCCGAAGCCCCGCGGGTCGAAATCGTGGCGGCGGCTGCCGCGCCGCCCAGCCCGCCCAACCTGAACGATCCCGAGCTCTACATCAACCGCGAGCTCAGTCTGCTCGAATTTCAGCGGAGAGTGCTCGAGGAAGCGCAGGACCCTGGCAATCCGCTCCTCGAACGGGTCAAGTTCCTCTCGATCTTCAGCTCGAATATCGACGAGTTTTTCATGGTACGCGTGGCGGGCCTTCTCAAGCAGGCGGCGAGCGGCGCGGCCGAGGCCGGAATCGACGGGCGTTCCGCGGGGACGCAGTTGCAGCTTATCCACGCCGTCGTCTCGGAGCTTTCGGCGGCCGCGCACCGCCTGTGGCGGGAGGTGCTTCGCCCGGAGCTGGCGGCGGCCGGGATCCACATCCTCGAATTCACGGAGCTCGACGAGGAACAGCGCGCGGGCGTGAACACCTATTTCCTCCGCAACGTGTTCCCGGTGCTCACCCCCCTGGGCGTTGACGAAAGCCGGCCGTTTCCGCACATCTCGAGCCGCAGCTTGAATCTGGCGGTGCTCATGCGCGCCCGGAAGGGCGGGGAACGCTTCGCGCGGGTGAAAATCCCCGACACGCTGCCCCAACTGGTGGAGGTGAAGGCGGCCGCGCACCGCAAGCGGTCGGCCGCCCACGGAGAGCCGGCAGGCCTGGTGTTTACGTGGCTGGAACAGGTGATTGCGGCCAACCTTCACTTGCTGTTCCCGGGTATGACGATTGCGGAGGCGCACCCCTTCCGCGTGATCCGCGACGCCGACGTGGCCGTGCAGGAGCTCGAAAGCGACGATTTGCTGGAAACGGTGGAGGAGGCCATCCGGCAACGGCGCTTCATGGCTGCGGTGCGCCTGCAGGTGAGCTCGAGCATGCCCGATAAGACCGTGCAGCTCCTCACCAGCAATCTGGAGCTGGACGCGCAGCAGGTGTACCGCATGGACGACCCGATCGCCTTCTCGCGCCTCGCCGAGCTGGCCGCGGTGGACCGGCCCGATTTAAAAGACCGGCCGTTTGTGCCGTTCACGCCGCCCGTTTTCGGAGCCGACGGCCAGGAAGACATTTTCGCCCTCATCCGGCGCGAGGACATCCTGCTTCACCACCCCTACGACTCCTTCCAGCCGGTGGTGGAGTTTCTGCGCCACGCAGCCCGCGACCCCCACGTGCTGGCCATCAAGATGACCCTTTACCGCGTGGGGCGCAACTCGCCCGTGGTGGCCGCCTTGCTCGACGCCGTGGAGGACGGCAAGCAGGTGGCGGTGCTCGTGGAACTGAAAGCGCGCTTCGATGAGGAGAGCAACATCGAGTGGGCGCGGACGCTGGAGAACGCGGGCGTGCACGTGGTGTACGGAGTGGTGGGCCTGAAGGTGCACTCCAAGATTGCGCTGGTGGTTCGCCAGGAAGGCGATGCCATCCGCCGGTACATGCATCTCGGCACGGGGAACTACAATCCCATTACCGCGCGCATCTATACGGATTTCGGGCTTTTCACGTGCGACGAGGAGATCGCCGAGGACGCCACCTACTTCTTCAACTCCCTCACGGGGTACGCAGCCAAACACAAGCCCAAGAAGCTGATTGTGGCTCCCATCAATCTGGCTCACCGGCTGCACGAGCTGATTCGCAGGGAGACCAAGCTGCAGGAGGCAGGGGAGCCGGGGCGGCTGATCTTCAAGATGAACGCGCTCGAGGACCCGAAGATGATCCAGTTGCTCTACCGGGCGTCCCAGGCGGGCGTGCAGGTGGACTTGCTGGTGCGCGGATTTTGCTGCCTGCGGCCGGGGGTGGCGGGTGTGAGCGAGAATATCCGCGTAACGAGCGTGGTGGGGCGGTTTCTCGAGCACAGCCGCATCTATTACTTCCGGAACGGCGGCGCGGAGGAGGTGTATCTCGGCAGCGCCGACCTGATGCGCCGGAGCTTGCGCCATCGGGTGGAGATCATCTTTCCCATCCGCGACACGAGGATTGCCGCGCGCCTCATGCAAATCCTCAAGGTGTCAATGGCCGATTCTGCGAAGGCGCGATATCTGGCGAGTGACGGCCTCTATCACAGAGATGCAAGGCTGAACGAGCCCGACGCCATGAACAGCCAGGAGTGGCTGCTAAGTCATCAAGGAACCGTCTAAGTTTCAGCTCTATCCAATTGTAGCGGCTTGGCTCCGTGACCGCGCGGCTCACCAATTGTTGTGACATCAAACGCCGTGGTGCGGTTGTATGGGACCCACCGAACCGAGCCCGATGCCCCCACTCCAAGTCTTTGCTGTGGACGCTCTTCACGCGGACGTTGTAGAATCGCGCGCGGGCTTAATCTACGTGCGGCGCAGGAACGGGTGCCGGCGCAGGGTTGCCGCCAAAAGGAGAATTCCATGAAACGCCATTCGATTGCAGTCACCCTGGGCCTGGCTCTGCTTGCCTTCGCAATCTGCGCCGCGGCGCAGGTCGAGAAGAAGTCCGACCCCGCCGCTCCGCTCGCCGGCACATGGACGTGCACGGCGCACGGCGGCTCCAACGGCGACATTCCGTTCACGCTGGACCTCGAGCAGCAAGGCGAAACGGTGACCGGATCGGTATCCTCGTCGATGGGCGACGCCGAGATCAGTTCCGGAACGTTCAGTAAAGGCGCGCTCGAGATCCACATCAACGGCGGTGATACCACCTACACTCTGTCAGGCAAGCTCGACAACGGCCAGCTGTCGGGCAATTGGTCCAGCGACGGCGGAGAGAAAGGCACCTGGGAAGGCAAAAAGGGCTCGGACGACGACGCTCAGAAGCCCGCCCAGCGCTGAATTGAGCCGGGACCGAGTGAGATCATGGAGTGCCGAAGCTACCAATTAGTTAACATAATATACCTTATCAGACGCTAGGAATTGTTGAGCCAGCCGCCTGTGAGACGGTCGTCGGACTAGCCGACGATGGTGCTGGTCTTGATCTCGGGCTTCTGGCTAGGTGGGATTCGAGGTGGTGCGCCCTGCTCTTCGGGCCGGGCCATGGCGGGCTCGAGCAACTGCTCTTTCCGCCACACCAGGGTGTTGGTGTCGTAAGCGGCGATCTCGAAACCCTGGCCGTGGGTAATGGCGTCGCAAGGGCAGGCTTCCACGCAGTATCCGCAGAAAATGCAACGGTTGTAGTCGATGTTGTACACCTTGGCGTAGCGCTCGGCGGCGCTGATGCGGTGATCCCCGGTGTTTTCGGCAGCCTCGATGTAGATGCAGTTGGCCGGGCAAGCCGCGGCGCAGAGAAAGCAGGCCACGCACTTTTCGAGGCCCTCTTCGTCGCGGCGCAGAATGTGGACCCCGCGAAAGCGATCCTCGAAGTGGACCGGCTCCGCGGGGTAGTTCTCGGTGACGGTTGGCCCCACCATGTTCTTCATGGTGATCTTCAGCCCTTTGCCGAGGGCGGCCGCCGAATCGACAAAATCCTTCAAGATACCTGGCATCGCGCAAATTCTCCCGGCCCAGTATAGGGCACGATACCGGAGGGGTCAACCAAACGTACAACCCCTTCCGGCAGTGCAGAATCCAAACAACGCGAGCGTGCAGAACGCCAAGTGGAGCGGGCGTCGGTTTGCGGATAGACAATTCAGGTTGTATGCTGACCTCAGAGGGGCGGGTGTGAGACCGGGTGCTTGCGCAACCGGGCTCGAGGAGGGCGGAATGAAACGAGGACTCAGTTGCTTGCTATCGGCGATCGTGCTGGCAGGAACGCTTGCGGTGGCGAACGTTGCGTTCGCGCGCGGCCAGCAGGCCGCGCCGGACAGTTCCAAAACTGCGAGCGCGCCCGCCGCGCCAACCGGCCCCTCCGCCCCCGCCCAGAACCTGGGCCAGGTTTTTCCCCAAGCGCCGTTTGACCCCGCGAACCAACCGCTCGTCCTGCCAGCCGGAAGCATTCTCCATATACGCTTGACGACCACGCTGACCTCGAAAACCAACAAGACTGGCGACAAGTTCACTGGGATGGTGACACAAGCTGTGGTGGCGGGCGACAAAACGCTGGTGCCGGAGGGCAGCCTGATCGACGGGCACGTGACCATGACGAAGGCCTCGGGACGCGTGGCCGGCCGCGCGTCGATGCGGATTGTGCTGGACCACATCGACACTCCGGATAACGTGAACTATAACCTCAGTGCGTCGCTCCAAGATCTTGCCAGCTCAACCTGCACCAAGGGCGTCAAAGACGACGAGGGCACCATTGCAGGCTGCGGCAAGAGCAAGAAATCCGCCGCCGAGGGCGCTGCCATCGCGGGCGGAATCGGTGCGGCGACCGGCGCTAGCATCGGCGGCACCGAGGAAATGATTTGTCAGTACTACGGATGCCCCAACGGCGGGCCGAACATCGGCGCTGACGTTGGTTACGGCGCCGCCATTGGAGCGGGCACCGCGCTGCTCTACAGCCTGTTTAGGCACGAGAAGCAGATTGTGCTGATCGAGGGCACGGACCTTACGTTTGTCGTCAACCATACCGTGGAACAATCGCCCCCGAGCGTCGCGGAGACGGCTGACAAGTCTTGATCGCCCCACACTCGCTCATCTTGCATCCCCACTATTCTGCTGCGAATCGGAGAGTAGCCGTGGGGCGGCCAATATCGGACTGCAGAGGGCACAAATGAAGGCCGGAGCGCCAAGAATCCCGGGTGCAGTCCTGGCGGCAACCCTGCTCTGTCTGCCGCTTGCGGCCGCCGAAGGGAGTATCACCATTCCCGCCGGCACTACGCTTGCCGTCGAGCTCACGAGCACGCTGAGCACCAAGACCAATCAGACGGGCGATCTCTTCACCGGGAAGGTCACGGAACCCATTATTTACCAGGGCGACGAAGTGGTGCCGGAAAGCAGCACGGTTGAAGGCCACGTCACGTTCCTTTTGCCTCCGGGCCGCGCCAAAGGCCGGGCGGAAATGCGGCTGGTGATGGACGTGATCAAGACTCCCGACGGCCACCGCTACTCCGTGGCCGCGGCGTTTCAGGACGCGCAGACTCCCGTGGGTGTGACTGCGAAAGGCTCGGAAGGCACGCTCCAGGGCCCCGGGAAGGATGCCAAAAGCGGCGCGAAAGACACGGGCATCGGCGCGGGCGCAGGGGCTGCCGTAGGCGCGATTGCGGACGGAGGCACGGGAGCTCTCTACGGCGCCGCCGTGGGCGCCATCGTGGGAATCGTGCACGCCATCGCCAAACATCATGGCGAGCTTGTGCTCCCGGCGGGAACCGACATGACCTTTGTGGTGCCTCGCACAATCACCGCCACCGCAGCAACAACCCCGGGCGCGTTGCTGGTGCCGGACGCTCACTAAGCCGGGCGGCCGAAGGGCAACGGGCAGTTTCCTTAGGAGCCGATTCCCTGCCTTCAGAACACTCCCGCCGCTCCTGTCCTTCAGTTATCGACTGCCCAGCTTCACCTTCATGTCCTCGATGATTTGCTTGCCGTGGAAGCGCCCGTTCTCAATAAAGATCTCGTTGGTGTGGCGGCCGGAGATCACCACGCCCGCGACATACAGGCCTGGCACATTGGTTTCGAGAGTCTTTGGATTACACGCCGGGCGAAAGCTCTTCGGGTCCACCGCAACGCCTGCCCGCTGAAGCAAATCGATGTCCGGATGGTAACCGGTGAGGGCGAAGACGAAGTCGTTCTCGAGCTCGGACGCCTCGCCGTTGATGTTCGCCACCGCGATTGTATCCTCCCGAATCTCCGTAACGCGGCAGCCGAGGCAGGCGCGAATGGATTTCTCCTTGATCCGGTTTTCCAGGTCCGGCCGAACCCAGTACTTGATGTGGCGGCTCAGTTCCTCGGCGCGGTGAATAAGGGTGACCTCGGCGCCGTGGCGATACAGGTCTAGAGCCGTGATGGCCGCCGAGTTGGCTCCGCCGATCACGGCCACTTTGCGCCCGTAAAAGGCGTGGCCCTCCAGGGCGTAATGCGACACCTTGGGAAGGTCTTCACCCGGTATCCCCAGGCGGTTCGGCCGGTCGTAGTAGCCGGTCGCCACGATCACCCCGCGCGAAAAATATTCAGCTTCCCTGCCGTTGGGATCCTCGGCGATCACGCGAAAGGCGTCGGCGCGCGCCTGAATCGCGGTGACACGCTGGCTGTAGCGGATGGGCAATTTGAAATAATCGGCCGCGCGCCGGTAATACTCGAGCGCCTCAGCGCGGGTGGGCTTAACATTGATGCTTGAAAACGGCAGGTCGCCGATTTCAAGGCGCTCCCGGGTAGTGAAGAACGTCATGTTGGCCGGGTAGCTGAACAGGGAGTTCACCACACAGCCCTTCTCGAGGATCAGCAGAGCCAGGCTCGCGCGTACGGCCTCGATGCCGCAGGCGAGGCCGGTGGGCCCCGCTCCCACAATCAGCGCATCCCGCATTTCAGACATGTCGCACGATTCCCCTCAGTCTCGCATCCATCAGACATCGCCGAACAGCGTCTCCATATCGGCTCGGAAGCGTTCGTAGGTTTCCAGCAATTCGGGTGTGGCATCGATCGCCTGATCGCGCCACACGAAGGCCTTTCCCGCTCTCCGTTCCACCAGCATGCCGATACCGTCGCCGAGGCGGTACCCGGTCTGGCCGAACGGCTTCAATTCCCCGCCCTCGGGATCCACCAAGGCCACAAACCCTCCGCGCTCCACGCCGAAATGGCGCTCGAAGCGCTCCAGTTGAACGAGCCGGAATCCGGCTTGGAGCAGCTTTTCCAGCCGTGCGATTTGGGAGGGAGTTAGATCCATGGCCGCTCTCGAGAGTGTTGAAGCAGCATTCGGACGACGTCGTCAACAGGACGTCCGCGCTCGAAGGTCACGAGGCTGTTCGTGCCGCCTGCGCCGCCGTTAGCCGCCGCCCGCTTCGAGGGTTTCCAGAATCTGCCTGAGGGCCCGAATCACCTGGTCGCGCTCCGCAGGCCGGCCCCGGAATTTCAGGGTCAGGTTGAAATCGCGCTGCGGCGCTACAAAGCGGAAGACCGCCTTGGAGGGCTGGGTCTGGTGGCGCTCGGCGCGCGCCTCTTCGCGGTTGAGCAGGCCGGCTGCGAAGCGGCGGGCCACATCGAGCATGCGCCCCTCGGTGGGCTGGCGCGCCACCTGCAGGAGTTGAGACTTGGACAGCACCCCGTTTTCGATGCAGAACGCCTTGATCTCGTCGGGAATCGAGCGCAGGCTCAGCACCTCGGTCACCGAAGATCGTGCCTTGCCGAGGCGCTGCCCAATCTGCTCGTGGGTGAGACTGAAACCTTCTCCCAGCGCCTGGATGCCGTCCGCCTCCTCGAAGGGTGTCAGGTCTTTGCGCTGCAGGTTCTCGATGAGCGCGATTTCCAGCGTCTCTTCCTCGCCAATGTCTTTCTCGATGCAAGGGACTTCGGCCAAGCCGGCGGCGCGCGCCGCGAAGTAGCGGCGCTCGCCCGAGATGATCAGGAAGCGGCCGGACTCGCGCAGGGGCCTCACCAGCAGCGGTTCGAGTACGCCTTTCTCGCGCACGGAATCCGTCAAGCCGCGCAGATCCCCCCGATCCTTGCGGGGCTGCTCGGCGTTCGGTTGCAACAGATCGATGGCGATCATGCGCCCGATGGCCGCCCCGCTGCGCGCTGTGATCTCCTCCACATAGTGGGCGTCGTGCCGCATCTTCACAACCAATGGCAGTCCGCTGCGTTTAGTGGACACGTTTCAGCACCTCCCGCGCCAGGCGCTCGTAGTCTTGAGCCCCCGATGAGTCCGGAGCGAAAGTGAAGATGTGTTCCTTGTAAGCCGGGCTTTCTTCCAGGCGCACGCTCTTGCCGATCACGGTTTTGAACACCTTGTCGCCGAAGGACTGCGTAACCTGCCCGTGGATATCGCGCCCGAGCTTGGTGCGGCGATCGAAGAGCGTCAGCACTACGCCGACCAGCTCCAGTTCGGGATTGGGGCGCTCGCGGATGCGCTGGTACGTGTCGAGCAGATCGTCGGTGCCTTCCATGGCGTAGTAGGCCGCCTGAATGGGTACCAGCAGATGGGTGGCCGCCACCAGGGCGTTAACTGTCAGGATTCCCAGGGCGGGCGGACAATCGATCACGACAAAATCGAAATCGCCACGGCAGGGCGCCAGCGCGTCTTTCAACCGGTACGGAGCGTCGAACTGGCCCGCCAGCATCGCTTCCAGCTTGGCAAGCGCAAGCTTGGCTGGCGCCAGACTCAGGTGGGCTGAAGCTGTGGGACGCACCACCTGGCTGAGCGCGGCGGTGTGATCCGCTAGAACCTCGTAGACAGAACGCTGCACCTCGGCCGGATCCAGAAAGCTGAGGGTGGTGTTGGCTTGGGGGTCGAGGTCGATCAGGAGGGTCCGCTTCTTCTTCTGGGCAAAGGCCGCCGCGAGATTGATCGCCGTGGTGGTCTTCCCCACTCCGCCCTTCTGGTTCGCGATCGCGATGACCGCCACCTGCACGCTCCGCTCAGCCGCCAATCCGCCATTCCCGAAGGCTAACGGGTCTGCCGGATCCGGGTCACATCTTGTAACGGCCCATATCCTCGTCGCCCAGGTTCTCCAGCCAGCGGCGCAGTTCCTCGCTCTGAAACTTCTCGGCGGTGGAACCCGTGACCTTGGAGTTCTTCAGGACTTCGTCATCGACGTATATCGGGCAATCCACGCGCAGGGCGAGCGCCAGGGCGTCGCTCGGCCGTGAGTCAATGGAGATCGTCTGCCCTTCGCGCTCCAGCCAGATCACCGCGTAAAAGGTGTCGTCCTTGAGCTCGTTTACCACCACCTTTCGGACCAACGCCTCGAGCCCCACCAGCAAATTCTTGATGAGATCGTGGGTCATGGGCCGCGGCGTGGCCACCTTCTCGATTTCCAGGGCGATGGCATTGGCCTCGTAGATGCCCACCCAGATCGGCAGTACGGTGGGCCCGCCCGCGTCTTTCAGGATGACGATGGGCATGTTCGTCGCCGGATCCATCATCAAACCTCTGATCTTCATCTCAACTTCCATGGAAGCCCCCAAGGACCTGAGCGCCAATTTGTGCGACCACCCCTTCGCCGCGCGGGCCGAACGCCCGCTGTGCCACTACTGCTGTTGACCCCCTCCCGGCGCCGTGGCCATTGCCCCGGCCTCCCCGAAAGAACTCAAACCGATTCATGAAGGCTTTCAACTCCGGAATCCAATCGCGCGCCGACCAGGCTATTCGGGCCGGCCGCCGTTACGCGCACCTTCCGGTAGCAGCCGAGGCCGCCCGGTTCAGCCGGAAAATTGATCACGCGGTTGGTGGTCGTGCGACCCACCGCCTGCCCAAGCCTTGCCTGGTAAGCTTCCACCAGAACCTCAAACTCGCGTCCCACGAGCGCCTGGTTGCGCCGGAGCTGAATCTGGCGCTGCCGCTCCTGAATCTCGCTGAGGCGCCTTCCCTTCTCCTCCTCCGGCACGTCATCCCCCCAGGCGCCCGCGCTGGTGTTCGGGCGCACCGAGTACTTGAACGAGAACACCTGATCGTATTCTACCCGGTCGAGCAGCGACAGCGTTTGCTCAAAGTCGGCCTCGGTCTCGCCGCAGAAACCCACGATGATGTCCGTCGAAACGCTGATATCACGTTGCGCGCTGCGGATGCAATCTATCTTTTCCAGGTAATTCTCGCGGGTGTAAGTGCGTCTCATGCGCTCCAGCACGCGATTCGACCCACATTGCACCGGAAGATGGATTTGATCGCAGAGCGCCGGATAGGTGTCGACGGCCTGGACAATATCCGGCGTGAAGTCGCTGGGATGCGAGGTGGTAAAGCGGACGCGACGCACGCCGGCTGTTTCGGCCACGCGGCCCAGCAATTGGGCGAAGGTCAATCGGAGCGACGAAGAATCGCGCCAAGAGTTCACCGTTTGGCCGAGAAGCTGGATCTCCGTGTAGCCCTCGTCCACCAGGCGCCGGCAGTCCTCCAGAATCCGGTCTGCCGGGCGGCTGCGCTCCGGCCCCCGCGTCATGGGCACGACGCAATAGGCGCAGGCCTTGTCGCAACCCTCGATGATAGTGAGATAAGCCCGGAAAGGATTGT
>DATJAQ010000333.1:0-3601 GCA_035516075.1 Terriglobia bacterium
CGTGCCGCAATAGGACGCGCCGCCGAATTGTGTCGTGCCGTAGAGGGCTCCGCTTGGAGCGATGGTTACCGGGCCGGGCGCTGGATAACGTCCTGAAATCCGAGGAAACTCGTGGATCACGGCTTCGGTCCAGCCGCCGGCCGATGGTGTCAGCGAGTAAATCGTACCGCCATTCGAACCCCCACCATAATTGGTCGAACCATAGAGCACGCCGTCGGCGCCGATCGCCACGCCCACCCCCGGGTTTTGGCCGTCGCGGCCACCGGCGAAGCTGTGCAGCACGGTCTCCGTCCAGGCGCCGCCCGGAATGGCCGGCGGCGCCAGGGAATAGACGGTCCCGAACCCCGAGGTTCCGCCCGACCACGTCGTGCCGTAAAGGATACCGCCGCTTCCCATGGTTACCGAGCTATACGGAATCTCGCCGTCAACTCCGCCGCCCTGGAAGCTATAGACCACGCTTTCCGTCCAGGCGCCGTCCGGCGAGGCAGGCGGTTGCAGGGCGAAGACGGCGCCCAAGCCCATATTCCCTCCGTAGTGAGTCGCCCCGTAGAGGACACCCATTGGCCCGAGTGCCAGTCCTCCGCGGGGGGCGGCGCCGTATCCAACCGCGCCGAAACTATGAAGCACTGCTTCGGTCCACGTGCCGCCGGGCGATGCCGGCGCGGTCATCGAAAATACCGTACCGAATTGCGAGGTCCCGCCCGAAGAGGTGGTGCCGTAGAGGACCCCGTCGCGACCGGGCACCAGCCGCGAATTGGGGTAGGCGCCGTCGCCAATGGTGAAGGTGTGCAGCATGGTGTGGGTCCAGGCGCCGCCCGGCGACACCGGTGGGGTCAACGAAAAGACGGTGCCAACGTTGTCGTCGCCTCCGCCATAGGTAGTCCCGTAGAGCACGCCTCCGCTGCCGACCGTGAGCCGCACGCGGGGCGACGCTCCGTCGCTACCGCCCGCAAAGCTGTAGATTGTGCTGAAGGCCGGATGTGGGTTCTGAGCCAAACCACAAATGTGGCAAAAAAAGAAGACATGCACTGCTCGGCTTGCGGTCATGTTTCCCTCCGCGCGATCCTGTGTTCACCCATAGCACAGGCGTAATCCTCAGGCGTGGATTTTGGGAAGGAAAAGCTGATTTGCAGTACTGGTCGGGGGCGCGTCCTACGGCTTGAACTCCCGCACCATCTCCACGCAAGCCTTCACGTTCTCCACCGGGGTCTCCGGCAGAATCCCGTGGCCCACGTTGAAGATGTGCCCGGGACGCGCGCCGGTGCGCTTCAGCAGCTCGGTAATCTTCATCTTCAGCTCCGGCAGAGGCGCGAACAGCGCCGCCGGATCCAGGTTGCCCTGCACCGCCGAGCGGTAGCTGATGTCCATCCAGGCCTGGTCAATATTGATGCGCCAGTCCACGCCCATCACGTCCCCGCCGGCGGCGTGCAGTTCGCGGAAGAATCCCGATACGCCGGTGCCGAAGTGGATCACGGGCACGCCGGTGGAGCGAATGCGCTCGATCAGCGCGCGCGAATAGGGCTGCACGAAGCGCACATAGTCGTCCGGCCCCAGTGAGCCCACCCAACTGTCGAAGACCTGGATGCAGCGCGCGCCCGCGGAAACCTGGAGGCTGGCAAAGGGCGCCTGCACGTCCACGATCTTGCCCATCAGGCGGCGCCAGAGGGTCTCGTCGGAATACATCATGCGCTTGGTCTGGAGGTAATTGCGCGACGATCCTCCCTCGATCATATAGCTGGCCAGGGTGAACGGCGCGCCCACAAAGCCGATCACCGGGACCTTGCCGGCCAGCGCCCGCACCACGGTCTGAATCGCTTCTCCCACATAGCCCAGATCATCGGTATTGGCCGTCGAGAGGCTGTCCACGTCGGCGTTGGTGTGGACCGGATTATCGATGTGGGGGCCCTCGCCGGGGGCGAAACGCAGCTTCAGGCCCATGGGCTCCACCGGCAGCAGCAGGTCGGCGAAAATGATGGCCGCATCCACGTCCAGGATCTCGACCGGCTGCAGCGTGACGGTGGCGGCCAGGTCGGGCCGTTTGCAGATCTCAAGAATGCCATGTTTGGAACGGATCTCGCGGTACGGCCGCAGGTACCGGCCTGCCTGGCGCATGAACCACACCGGGCGGAAGTCGGTGGGCCGGCGCCGGCACGCATCCAGAAAGCGGCTTGTCATTGGAGCCACGCGCATGGCTGTTGTGTCCTGTCTTCGCAAAAGAAAACGCGAAATCCCTGGGGATTGTGCGCCGCCGTCCAGCGGCGGCCGTTGATGAAGAACGGCTTGGCCCACGCCTCGCTGTCGATGGTGCGCGGGGCGATGACCGAAACCGATAACATGCCCGGCGCCGGATAGCCCGTGCGCGGGTCCATGATGTGGCTGTACACGTGGCCTTCGGCGCGGAAGAACTTCTCGTAGTTGCCGGAGGTGGACATCGAGTCGTTCTGCAAAAAGACCTCCGCCACGCTCTTACGCTCGTTGTGGGGGTCGCGGATCCGGATGCGCCAGCCGCGCGGCTCGGCGGGCGGGGCTCCCAGCCCGTAGATGCTGCTCCCCGAGGCCGAAACCAGCGCGATGGTGATGCCCTTCTGCCTGAGCGCCTCGACCATGCGATCCACCGCGTAACCCTTGCCGATGCCGCCGGGATCGAGCTCCACGCCCTCCCGGTCGAAGCTCACGGTCTGGTTCGCCCGATCCAGGTGCACGTGCTGGTAGCCCACATCCTTCATCGCCGCCATCACCTCGGCGCGGTGCGGCAGGCGCCCGGTGCCCTTGTAAAACCCCCACGCTTTCATGAGCGGGCCGACCGAGATGTCGAAAGCGCCATCACTGAGGCGGCTGTAGTTCTGGCAGGCCTCCAGCAAGTGGAACAGCTCCGCCGAGACGTGCACGGGGTGCCGGGCGGCTTCGCGGTTGACCTCGCTCCACTCGCTGCCGGGCTTGTAGTTCGAGAGCATATCGTCCAGTTGGCGCGCTACGTCGAAGGCCGCTTCCACGGCCGCCGACATCCGGTCCCGGTCGTATCCGTAGACCGCGATCGAGTAGGTGGAGCCCATGGCCTCCGCGCTCTGCTCCAGGCGCAACATCTCCCCGGGCGCCTGGGCGAGCGCCGCCACAGCCGTCAACAAAAACAAAAGTACCACGGTTTGTTTGGCTTTAGGGCTGATTTTCGGTAGGCGCACGCTTTTTTTTCGCCCGTTTGAGCAGCCGATCCACCCGCGCTTCGGCGTCCGGCCAATGCTCCGGCTCAAAATGCAATTCCGGAATTCTCCTGAGGTTCAAGCGGCGGGCCAGCTCGTGACGCAAGTAATGCCGGGCATGGTCCAGAGCCTCGAGGGCCTGGCGCTGTTCGATCTCGCCCCCGCCCAGGCTGACCTTGACGGTAGCGTTGCGCGAATCCGGGCTGACGGCAACTTCGGTAACGTCCACGGAGGCCACCCGCGGATCGGAGAGCTCAAACCCGATGATCTCGGAAAGCTCCTCACGGACCGCTTCGGATACGCGCTCGGAACGATGCTGCTGCATGTCAAAGCCGGGGCTGGTGGCTGGTGACTAGTGGCTCAGTCTCCGCGACACAACCACCAGCCACAAGCCGCCGCCCACC
>DATJAQ010000334.1:0-32766 GCA_035516075.1 Terriglobia bacterium
CCGGCAATCCCAATCCCGTCCTCGCCGGCAGCGCGCGCCCCGGCGATAACCTGTTTACGTGCTCGATCGTCGCCCTCAATCCCGACACCGGGAAACTCGTCTGGGCCTTCCAGCCTTCGCCGCACGACGTGCACGACTGGGACGCCGTCGAGACCCCGGTGCTGTTCGACGCCGATTTCGGCGGCCAGGCGCGCCGGCTTCTGGCCCAGGCCAGCCGCAACGGATTCTTCTTCGTCCTCGATCGCGCCACCGGCGAGCATCTGGTGACCGCGCCGTTCATCGATGTGAACTGGGCCTCCGGGACCGATGCGCGCGGCCGGCCCGTCGCCAGACCCGACCTCGCGCCCCGGCCGGATGGCGCGCTGGTGGAACCGGCCTCCGGCGGCGGCACCAATTGGCTCGCGCCCAGTTTCGATCCCGAGACCGGCCTCTTTTACGTCAGCGCCCATCGCGTCTTCAGCATTTTTTATCTCACCGAGACGGGCAAGCCCGAAGGGTGGGCCGGACGCGACCGCGGACTTTGGAGCAACTCAACCCTGCGCGCGCTCGACGTCCGCACCGGGAAGGTGGCATGGAACCACGAGCTCGGCGACGGCGAGAGCTCGGCCGGAATTCTCACCACCGCTGGCCATCTGCTGTTCACTGCGGACAACGAAGCGAACCTGCTGGCGCTCGACCCCGCCACCGGCAAGACGCTTTGGCACCTCAACGCCGGCGGCGACATGGAGAACGGGCCCATGACCTACGAACTGGACGGCCGGCAGTACGTGGTAATGGGCGTTGACGACACACTCTACGCGTTCGCCCTGCCGCGTTAGCGTTATGGAAACTTCGCTATGAAGGTTTACGACGTCTGTGTGATCGGCTCGGGCGCGGCGGGCGGCGCGATGGCCAAGGAGCTGTGCGAGGGCGGCGCCGAAGTCATCATGCTCGAGGCGGGCGCGGAGGTCCCGCCTTCGCGCTTCCTCTCGCATAAGTGGCCTTACGAACTGCCGTTTCGCGGCCTGCGGGGCGAAAAGCAAGCGCCCTTTTATCCCCACGACATCTCGCCGGTGCGCTACGACCGCTGCGACAGCATCGGAGTGGATCGCGTGCGCGTGCTCGGCGGACGCACGCTGCACTGGAATGCCGTCACCCTGCGTTACGCGCCGCGCGATTTCCGCGAGCGTTCGTTGAACGGCATCGAGGAAGACTGGCCCGTCAGTTACGACGAGCTTGAGCCCTATTACGAGCGCATCGAGCAAACCATCGGAGTGTGCGGCCAGGACGACCGCCTGGAGATTCTGCCCGCCGGAAAGCACTATCTTCCTCCCTTGCCGCGCCGCTGCAGCGAGCAGATTCTGGCGCGCGCAGGGCAACCGCTCGGCATTCCGGTGATCCCGGTGCGCAAAGCGGTGCTCACCGTGCCTTACGATCAACGCCCGCCCTGCCACTATTGCGGCCATTGCATGGACGGCTGCGATGCGTCGTCCATTTTCACCACCCCGGACTGCATGCTGCCGAAGGCGAGGGCCACGGGGCGGTTTACGCTGCGCCAGAACGCCGTGGCGCGGGAGATTCTGACGGACGGGAGCGGCCGCGCGAAGGCGGTTTCCTTCGTCGACCGCATCACAAAGAAGGAAGAGGAAGTCCGCGCCCGGACGGTGGCGGTCTGCTGCGCCACCGTCGAGTCCGCGCGCTTGCTGTTAAACTCCCGGTCTTCGCAGCACCCGAACGGTCTCGGGAATTCGAACGGCGTGGTGGGGCGCTATCTGCACGGGCACTTCGGCGGCGGCGTCAACATCTACCTGGACGAGCTGGCGGGCGCGAAGCCGGTGAATCAGGACGGCGCCACCGATCACGTTTACATCCCGCGCTACAATCACCTCGCGGGCAAGCGGAATTACGCCGGCGGCTGGGGCATTCAGGTGAACTTCGACTCGTACATGTTCCCCAACCAGGCCCATCGCGTGAAGGGATACGGCGCAGAGTTCAAGGCCCAGGTGCGGCGCATGCAGCCCGGGTTCCTGATGCTCGGCACGTTCTGCAAGGCAGTTTCGTCGGCGGAGAACTACGTCACGGTCGATCCGCAGCAGAAAGACGCCTACGGTATTCCGATTCCCGTGATTCATTACCGCTTCGGCGAAAACGATCAAGCCCTCTGGCGCGACCACGTGCAGAGCATGCTGGAACTGTGTTCGAACTTGAAAGGGACAGTCTTCTCAGGCCTCGACGGCGGGCCGTCCGGGTTCGCGAGCCACGAAGTGGGCACCGTGCGCATGGGGAAAGATCCGAAAACCTCGGTCTTGAATGGCTTCTGCCAGTCGCACGAAGTGAAGAATCTCTTCGTGACCGATGGAAGCTGCTTTACGACGTCGAGCGAGAAGAACCCCACGCTCACCATCATGGCGCTCTCGGCACGGGCGGCGGACTACATCCGGGGGCAGCGCAGGCGGGGGGAGCTCTAGAAGCAGAAACGCCGGTATGAATCGCAGGCAGGCGGTCAAAATCGTAACCCTCGGGGCGCTGGCGCAGGCGGCCGGGGGCGTGCGGCCGGTTCGCGCGCTCGGGGCGGGGTTCGCCTGGACGCCGGGCGATTATCAACTGAGATTCTTCACCGAGGAAGAAAACCGGTTGCTGGATGAACTGATGGAACTCGTGATTCCGGCGGACGATCATTCACCCGGCGCGCACACCGCCCGGGTGAGCCTGTTTGCGGACTTGATGATTTCGAGCGGAAGCCGCGAGGATCAGGAACGTTGGCGGGGAGGGCTTCAAGCGATGCGGGACGAGGCCGCACGCAGTTCGCCGGCCCAGGCGCTGGCCCGCGCGGCCGCGCGCGAGACCAGTCCCAGCTCCGAGCTGGAGCGGTTTTTCGTCCTGCTCAAGCGGATCACGGTGGATGGCTACTACACATCCGAGATCGGCATTCATCAAGACTTGAATTACGTGGGGAACGATTACCTGAGCGGGTTCGCGGGCTGCGCGCACGCGGAGCACCAGTGAACAGGCAGGGCGGGGCGCGTTCGGCGCGGCTCGCGGCCCGGTGCCGGCGGACACCGGGGAGGACCCATGCAGAGGCGTGACTTTCTCGCTGCTTCTCTCGCCGCCACCGGCCTCGGCGCGGCCTCCGGCCCGGCCGTCCGGTACCGCTTCAGTCCCTGCCTCAACGAAGTCACGACGCTCGACGCCCCTTTCGCCGAGGACTGCGCCGCCTACGCGGAGGCCGGATTCAAGCACATCGAGCTCTGGTTCGACAAGCTGCGGCAGCAGAAGTTGACGGTAGCCCAGGTGACATCACAGTTGGGCGAGCACGGGCTCACGCCGGTATCCGCCTGCGCCAGCGAAGGCTGTTTGTGGCGGGGCCAGGGCCCGCTCGAAGCCGCCTTGCCCGGCCTGGAACGGAATTTCGAATGGGCCCAGGCGCTGGGCGTGCCGCGCTACGTGGTGTTTTCCTATGTAGAGGGTCAAGTGAAGCCGGACGACTACCACCGAGCGGCCGAGCGCCTGGTGCGGGAAGCGGAGCTGGCTGCCACGTACAAGGTGAGGATTGCGCTCGAGTTCATTGCCCGTTCGCCGCTGCTGGGTTCGCTCGGCACCACGCTCGACGTGCTGCGCGAAGCGCGGCAGGAGAACGTGGGAGTCTGCCTGGACGTCTGCCACTTCTTTGCCGGAATCAGCAAGTTTGAAGACCTAGATGCCCTGCGCCCGGGCGACGTGGAGCACGTCCACTTTCACGACGTTCCGGGGAACATGCCGCGCGAACACGTGGCTGAGCCCGACCGGCTCCCCCCAGGCGAGGGGGTGGTCCCGCTGCGGAAGATCACGGCGGCGCTCGGCCGCATCGGATATTCCGGCAGCCTCAGCACGGAGTTGTTCGGCGAGAAATACGAGAAGGGCGATCCCGGCACGGTGGCCCGGCTTTGCTTCGGGGCGCTTCAGCCTTATTGCCAGGCAGAACGCTAGCTCGCGGGTTTCTGGAGATCACACTCACGGGCAGACCTCGGCCGGGATGCCGATCCAGGCCGAGCGCGTCGTGCAATTACCGTTGCGCGTGCAGCCGCATCTTCCCGATCAGAGCCAAAGCGAGAAGGCCCGAGCCCGTCAGCAGCAGGGCCACCGGCTCTGGGGTGGTTGACAAGACGGAGTCGCTGCCACCGGCAAACCCGGTCTTGCCGTCCACTGGAATCACGTGCGCGCCGAAGAATTCGCTGGCTCCGAAGGTGCCGTCCGACGCGAATAGAGCAGCGGAACTAAACCCTCCGGTGCGACCGACCTCGAACGTCAGCTCGGACGGGGGATGACCCGCCGGCGCAGGGCCGGAGAGCACTACGCTGAAGCGGCCAAAACCGTCGAATTGTTTGTCCGTGCCGTCGAGGTCGAAGCCTGGGGTCAGGTTTGACAGGAACAGGCCCGCGAACCCGGCGTCGTCGATATTGAAAGCGAATGCGGGTCCGCCGCCCGCGATCCCGTAGGAGCCGTACATGCTGACGGTGAAATCAGCAGGGCCGCCCGACACGGGTACGTCAACCGTCACTAAGCCGTACGGCCCGGGGTTGGCGCAGGTGATCGGGTTGCTGCAAAGGTCCGAATTAGGAACATCGATGATGTACTTGATGGTGTCGGCGGAGGCCCGGCGCGCGCCGGCGCCTGCCAGGATGGCCGCGAGGGCCAGACACAAACTGAAGCGAATCAATACTCTTTTGGCGTTCACGCTTCCCACTCTCCGTTGGCCAGGTTGATTTTGAGAGAAACCGAGGCTGCGCGTCGCCCGGGTGCACTCCTCCCTGGAGTCCCGAACTTCGCCAAGGCTCCGCTCTCAAGGCTCTACCGAGCGCAATTCGACAGCCGAGCGGCCAGTTCAGACATAACGTTAACAGGACAAGACTTACGGTGGCCCCTTGCCGCTGCCAGCAATCCCGTGCAGCTTCCACGTGGGAACTTTCCTTCCCATTAACGGTACTTCGATGCCGCGCACCTCGTGGATGGAATTGGCCGGTCGCCTACCAGACTAACCTCGTGCGACAAACTGGATGTCAAGCGCGCGGGTCCGTGGGATGGTCCGGGGAGGGCGCGTAGATAGCGATTCTGACGCTGGCGGGTGAGTTTGCGAATTCCGCTGGCTGGGAGTGTGCCCCAACGCCGCCTATCCCCTCCCGTGGGGCGGGACGAATCCTGTGCGTATGGAAGGGCGCTCGTTCCGAAAGGTGAAGGTTCTCGCCAAGTGAAGCAAATCCCCCCGCCGCAAACTTATTCACAGGATAAGTGTTTGAATCCACAGGCAAAAATAAACAGTCGCAAGATTCCCAATCGTCCCCACGGCGCCTAAAAAGCGTGCTAGGCTCTCTGCGGGTTCGGAGGTCCGTTGCCATTGGTCCGTAGTCCGTGGTCAGTTGTCCCTTGCTCTTGGATGGTGGGGAGAGGATCTACGATCAACGACCGTTGCTTGGAGGATTTGGCAACTCACGACTGACAACTGACCACTGACAACGGACAGTTGTCAACGGACAATTGGCAACCGACGACGGAGAACGGATGCTTGGAGAGGGCAGCAACGGAGGGCGATGATGTTGGCAGGGACCGTAGCAGTTGTTCCCGCCGAAGGTTCCGGCCCCGGGGCCAGGCCGCGGGTGGGCCTGGCTCCGGGCGACGAGGCGGCAGGACCACTGGATGAACGTGCTGGGCGACCGGCTGCGGCGGGCCATCGACCGGAACCTCCGGGTTCTCCCCAAGCTGCTGAAGGCTTTTGGGCTGGAGGCACCCGGCGCCGCGCGGACGCCAGGAGGGGAGAGCGCGAAAAAAAAGGGTCCCCCACCAAAGCCGGAATGTGACGCAGAATGAATGAGATACAGAAACCGGGAGGGCTCTCCAAAGCCGGAATGTCCTTTAGGATCAACGAGTTGTAAAAGTTACACAAAGCCAAAGTGAGAAAATTGAGAATCGCGTAAGTTACATTAAATCAGCGGGATCTGGCGATTGTAAATTTTACACAAAGCCGAATTGAGAAAAATGAGAAACATTCTAAGGTGCTTTGAATCAATCGATTACAGAAAATCTCAAAAACGCCCAAAGCCACCAAAATGCCGGCCGGGATTCGGGGCTCGGGATTGGGTGCCCGGGCCAGGTCTTGCCGCGCCCGATTGTTCAACCGTCAATCGGCAGTGCTTTTGGCCTTCCCCCATATCCCCGGGGGGAAGGTCTCGGGAAACGTGGAACGGTACTTCCGGAGCCTCGAAACGCCACCTTGACCGGGGCGAGGCGCTCGGCTAGCATGGAGGCAGGTTGAGCACAGAGTCGCCAGCCGCTGACGATTTCAAAGACAGAGCCAAGCGAGGGTCTTTTACTGCCCCGAGGTGCCGGAGGGCGAAGGAGTTTCTCAGCTTGATATGAAAGCGACCGTCCCAATTCAGCAGGGCGTTGAGGATCTCTTCGGCGTGTTGGATGGCAACCTGAAGCTGCTGGAGCGTTACTTCCAGGTTTCGGCGCATCTCAGCCACGACGCTCTGGAGCTGGAGGGCCGGGCGGAAAGCGTCCAGCGCGTCGAGCGGCTGGTCCAGGATTACTCCGAGCTTGTCGAGGCGGGAGCCCGGTTCGAGCCGGCCGAGGTGCAGTCGTTTCTCCGCATCGTCTCTGAAGACCCGAAGGCCACGCTCAAGGGGCTTGCGGAGGCGGGGCGCCCCCGAACTCTCGGCAAGAAGAGCATCAGCCCCAAGAGCTTGAACCAGCAACGCTATGTGGACGCCATCGAGCGCCACGACATGGTGTTCGGCATCGGCCCCTCCGGCACCGGGAAGACTTATCTGGCCATTGCCATGGCGGTGGACGCACTGCTCAGCCGCGAAGTGAGCCGCATCATTCTGGCGCGGCCGGCGGTGGAGGCGGGCGAGCGCCTGGGGTTTCTGCCGGGCACCCTCGAGGAGAAAGTGAACCCTTACCTGCGCCCGCTCTACGACGCCCTCTATGACGTGCTCGATCCCGACCGTGTGGAACGTTATCTGGAAAAGGGTGTGATCGAGATTGCGCCTATCGCTTTCATGCGCGGGCGAACGCTGAACGACGCCTTCGTGATTCTCGACGAAGCCCAGAACACCACCAGCGAGCAGATGAAGATGTTTCTGACGCGGCTGGGGTTTAATTCCAAGGCGGTGATCACGGGTGACGTCACGCAGGTGGACCTGCCCACCGGACGGCGCTCCGGCCTGATGGAAGCGGTCGACGTGGTATCGCGGGTGGAAGGGATCAGCTTCGTCTACTTCACCGAGCGCGACGTGGTGCGGCACAGCCTGGTCCAGAGGATTATCCGCGCGTATGAGGAGTTTGAGAATTCGAAGCAGATGAAATTGAAGCCCGGTGGCGAGGGTGCGAACGGCGGCGCGGCGAGCGGCGGACCTGAGCCGGCCTAGCGATTTGTCCGGAAATTCGTAACGACCTTCTTATGATTCTCAACCAACAAAGCGCACAAAACGTCGAGCTGGCCGGTGTGGAGGCTTTTGCCGGGAGGCTTCGGGCGGTGCTGGGCCTGGGCGACCGCGAGTTCAACGTCTGCTTTGTGGACGACGCGCGCATCGCCAGCTTGAACGCCTCCTACCGCGGCAAGCAATGTGCCACCGATGTGCTCTCGTTTCGGTGGGAACCGGAGCAGGCGTCCTCGCGGGGCCAGGCGGGCGAAGGTCAGCTTAGGAACAGTGCCGCGACTGCAAAGGGCCTGAAGCGGCGAAACGACGCCGCGCCCCGCGCGGGCTCGCGACGCCGGCGCGACGGGAATGGAAAAGGGTCGTCGGTCCAGACGCCGGACGAGGAACTCGCGGGTTTTCTCGGCGACGTGGTGATTTCGGTTGAGACGGCCGGGCGCAACGCCCAGGCCGAGGGGCACCCGGCCGCCACCGAACTGAGGTGGCTGATCCTGCACGGTCTGCTCCATTTGCTGGGCATGGATCACGAGACCGATCGGGGAGAGATGGCAGCCGTGGAGCTCGACCTGCGCACGCGGCTGGGCCTGGACGGGGATTCGCGACCGCGTGCCAAGCCACGGGCCGGAAGCGGCCGCGCGCGCGGCCGGGCCCGCCAGGCAAGCCGCCGAAATTAGGGTGGCGCCCATTCTGCCGCTCCGGGCGGCATGTCAGATGGCGACGATGTTGATCCACGGCCTCGACATTCTCGCGCTGGCGGTGCTGGTCGCGCTGAGCTCCTTCGCTTCGTACCTCCGCCTGCTGATGCGCCGCTTGGCGCCGGTGGCGGCGCGCAAGGTATTTCCCCCGCACGCCGCGGGGAGGGTGGGGGCGGACCGGGAGCGCGTCGGAATCTCCATCTCCGCTCTGCACGGCGCGCTGATGGCCGGATTTGCCGCCGGTTTGGCGATCGTTGTGTGGGATGGGAACCCCCAAGGTGCCTGGGTTGACCTGGGCACTACGGTGCTCATCGTCCTGGGCGTGATCGCCATTTTCGACCAGCTCATTCCCTTCGTACTGGTGGCCCGCCACGATGAACCGGAGAAGATCCTGGCGGAATGGGGAGGCCTGCTGCGGGCCACCGTGTTTCTCGCCGCGCCCTTGACGTTTCCCATACTGGTTTCCACTACCATTCGCCGGCTGCTCGAGGCGGACGCGCCGGAAGCGGGGCCCGCGACTCCCCAGGAAGACCTGCAGGAATTGCTCGAGGTGGGCGCGCAGGAGGGTTTGATCCAAAGGGAGGAAGGGGAGATGCTTCAGTCGGTGGTGGCGTTCGGCGACACCCTGGTGCGCGAGATCATGACGCCGCGCCCGGAGATCGCCGCGCTGGAGGCCGAAGCCTCGATCGAGGATCTCCGTGCTCTTTATCGCGAGAAGCGCCACTCGCGGATACCGGTTTATCGCGACACGTTGGACCAGATCGACGGCTTGGTGAGCGTGGGCGACCTCGTTGAGCTGCCTCCCGAGGCGCAGGAGCGGGCCACGTTGCAATCGCTGCTGCGTCCGGTGCCGTTCGTGCCTGAAACCAAGCGTAACGCAGACCTGCTGCGCGAACTTCAGCGCTCCACCACGCAGCTCGCGATCGTTATCGACGAATACGGGAGTGTGGCCGGTCTGGTGACTCTGGAGGACCTGCTGGAAGAGATCGTGGGCGAGATTCGCGACGAAGTGGAACCCCATGAGCGCGACATCATCCAGGAGTCTGCGCACACCTACGGGGTGGCCGGGCACACCGAACTCGCCCGATTGGCCGAGGTTCTCGACCTGCCCATCGAGGCCGGAGAATACTCCACGGTGGCGGGCCTGGTGCTGGCGGAACTTGGGCATGTGCCTCGGCCGGGCGAAAAGGTAGAGACGCAGGGACTGACTCTGGAGGTCCTGGAGGCCACTCCCCGCGCCGTGCTCAGGGTGCGGGTGCGGGTGCCGGCCACCCGGCGGACTTCCGAGGCGCCCCCGCCGCCGGCCCAATCCGCCGCGCCCGGCGCGGGTGGGGTTCGCCGCGTTTCTGGCGTGTAGGCCCACACAAGTAGGCTCTATCACAATGACCGAAAAAGGCTTCAAGTCCGGCTTCGTGGCTATCGTGGGCCGGCCCAATGCCGGAAAGAGCACGCTGCTGAACGCGCTGGTGGGCTCCAAAGTCTCCATCGTGACCCCGGTGGCCCAGACCACGCGCAATCGCATCCTCGGAATCGTCAACCGGCCCGCGGCCCAGGTGGTGTTCATGGACACGCCGGGGATCCACCGGCCCCTCTCGCGGCTGAACGAGCAAATGATGGCCTTCGTGCGCCAGGCGCTGGAAGACCGGGACCTCGCGGTGCTCATCGTGGATGCCACGGAGCCCTTCGGAAAGGGCGACGAATTCGCACTCGAGCTGCTCAAGGAATACGCGCCGCGCGCCATTCTGGCGCTGAACAAGATCGACCGGATGGCGAAACCGAAACTTTTGCCGCTGATGGATCGTTACGCGCGCCTTCACCCTTTTGAGGAGATCTTTCCCATCTCGGCGCTGCGCGGAGAATGCCTGGACGGTCTGATGGAGGCAGTGGTGCGCCTGCTGCCGGAGGGTCCCCGTTATTTTCCCCCCGAGACTTATACCGATCAGCCCGAGCGCTTCCTGGCCGGCGAGATGGTGCGCGAGAAGGTGATTCGCCATACCCGCCAGGAGCTGCCTTACGCCACGGCGGTGCTGGTGGACAGCTTCGAAGAAAGTGAGACGATCACCCGCATCCACGCCACCATCGTGGTGGAGAAGGATTCCCAACGCCCGATTGTGCTGGGCGCCGGCGGCGAGCGAATCAAGCAGATTGGCACCGAGGCCAGGCGGGATCTGGAGCGCCTCTTTCCGCCCAAGGTCTTTCTGGAGTTGTATGTGAAGGTCGAGCCGCACTGGAGGGAAAATCCCGCGCTGGTGGCCGCTCTCGATTACCGCAGTGAGCAAGCCTCCTGAATTCTGTCATCACCGGCCGTGCAGGCCCGGCCGCGGCACCTGCTCACGTTTTTGCCTCTGTGGGGGCGATTCCGAGGGATTTCATCTTGCGGTACAAGTGGCTGCGCTCGAGACCCAGCGCCTCCGCCGTACGGCTGATGTTGCCGCGATTCTCTTCAAGCTTGCGCAAGATATAATCGCGTTCGTAAGCCGCGCGCGCCTCCTGGAGGCTGAAGAAGTTGCCGGGCGGCGGAGCGGAGCGGGCACGGCCATGATCCTGTTGCACGGCGGGCGGCAGGTGTCGGCGCTCAATCCGCTCGCCGGGGACCATAATCACCAGCCGTTCGATGAGATTCTTGAGTTCGCGAACGTTGCCCGGCCAGCGATACTCGACCAGAGCCTCCAGAGCCGGCTCGGCCAACCGCTTGGGACGGCGGCCGTAGGCACGCGCGAACTCGTTCAGAAAATACCCGGCCAGGGCCGGAACGTCCTCGGAGTGCTCGCGCAGCGGAGGCACGTAAAAGGGAATCACGTTGAGACGGTAGAAGAGATCTTCGCGGAAGTTGCCCTTCTGGATCTCCGCGCTCAAATCCTTGTTGGTGGCCGCTACGACGCGCACGTCGACGGTGAGGCTGCCCGCTGAGCCCACCGGCGTGAAGCGCTGCTCCTCGATCACCCGCAACACCTTGGATTGGGTGCGCAGGCTCATGTCGCCGACCTCATCGAGAAAGAGGGTGCCGCCATCCGCGCTTTCGAACTTGCCGGTCTTGTCATCGACGGCCCCGGCGAACGATCCCTTGAGATGCCCGAAGAGCTCGCTCTCAATGAGTTCCTCGGGGATCGCGGCGCAATTGACTTCGACGAAGGGTCTCGAACTCCGAGGGCTGAGATCGTGCAGCGCGTGGGCCACCAGTTCCTTACCCACCCCGCTTTCGCCGTAAACCAGCACGCGGCCGTTGGTGGGCGCGGCCAGCGCGAGCTGTTGGCGCAGCGCCTTCATGGGGATGCTCTCGCCGACGATGTGATGGTGGCCTTCGATCTCCTGGCGCAGGTTCCGGTTCTCCGCCGCCAGCGCGCGCTGCTCCAGGGCGTGCCGCAGGGTGAGAAGGGTCTTGTCGATGGAGAGAGGTTTCTCGACGAAGTCGAAGGCGCCGAGCTTGGTGGCGCGCACGGCCGTCTCAATGGTGCCGTGGCCCGAGATCATAATGACCAACGGCGGATTCTCGAGCGTGCGCACGCTTTCCAGAGCTTCCAGGCCATCCATGCCGGGCAACCAGATGTCGAGCATCAACACGTCACAACGCTTGCGCCCCAGCCACTCCAGGCCGGCTTCCGCGGTTTCGACCGCGTCCACCACGTAGCCTTCGTCGCGCAGCACGGCGCCCAGCGATTCGCGGATGCCGAGTTCGTCGTCGACAATCAGAACGGAGTGCTTCATAGCGATCAGGTGAGCACTTGCGAGCCCGCGGCTGCGGAAGCCCTTCGCAGGGCGCGCGCCGCTCAGCCGCTCGTGACCTCCGCCCCAACCGGGCGTTCCACCGGGAGTTCGATCACGAACCTGGCTCCCAGAGGCCGGTTCTCTTCCACCCGGATAAACCCGTGGTGCTCGGTCACGATACGGCTGACGATGGCAAGTCCCAATCCGGTGCCGCGCCCCTTGGTGGAGAAGTAAGGTACGAAGAGCCTCTCTTTGGCATCGGGCGAGATGCCGCGGCCGCTGTCGGCGACGGTAAGCTCCACCACGTCCCGGTCGGCGTCGAGCGCCGTCCGGATGCAGATTTCGCGCAAAGGCGACTGCTCGAGGGCCTCGGCCGCATTGTCGATCAGATTCACCAGCGCGCGTTTCATTTGCTCCGGGTCGGCTTGGATTCGCGGAAGGTCGGGCGCCAGCTCGCGCCGCACGCGGATACCCTCAAGGCGGCCGTTAAACACATGGAGGGCCGCTTCCACGATTTCGTTGAGGCTGGAAGGGACCGGCCGTGAAGACGGGAAACGCGCGAAGATCGAAAATTCGTCCACCAGCGATTTGAGCGCTGTGACTTCCCGGCCGATCAGCGACGCGCTTTCGGCCACTGCGGCAACCACTTCGGGTGAAAGGGCCGCCGGCCCAGAGCGTTCCACCAGCCGGCGGATCCGTTCCGTGGAGAGCTGAATGGGCGTGAGCGGATTCTTGATCTCGTGGGCGAGGCGCTGGGCCACCTCGCGCCAGGCGGCTGCCTTCTGGGCGCGCAGCAGCTCGGTAAGGTCCTCGATCACCAGGACGGAGCCGGCGGCCTCTTGCCGGGTGCGAATCGAAGATACGGTCAGGGCCACGCTGGCCCGGCGCCCGCCGAGATCCAGTTCCATCTGCCGGCTCACCACGCCCTGCCGGGCGGCTCGCCGGAAAAGGCGTGAGACTTCGCGTGCGTCCTCGGGACCGAACAGATCTTCGACCCGGTCGGCGGACCGCACCCTTTCCACGCCCAGCAGACTTTCGGCGGTGGAATTCACCTCGTTGATTTTCCCGTCTGAATTGACCGAGATGACGCCGGTCGGAATGTTTTCGAGGATCGCTTCCATGACGTTGGAGCGCTCTTCGAGCTCGCGGTTGGCACTCTGCAGGGCCTCGGCGGCACGGTCGATCGCCCGGCGGCTCTCGTCGAGCTGAGCCGTCATTTCATTGAAGGAAGCGATGAGCCTGCCGAGTTCGCCGTCCGCTCGCGCCGTTACGTGGTAGCCGAGGTTGCCGCGCGACACCTCGTCGGTGGCCTGGGCCAACGCCTGAATGGGCACGGTGACCTGCTTGGCAAAGAACATTGCGTACCAGGTGGCGGAGAATAACGCGACCAGCGTAAAAAGGCCCAGAGCGGACAGGTCGAGCCGCTTCACTGCTTTGAGGTGCCGATTCAGAGCGTCGTAGCGTTGGGCCTCGAGCTCAATCTGTCCGGCCTTCTGTGCAACGTCGAGAGGCAGGCGCCGCGCGCTCACCACCACCGCGAGGGTACGGGCGGACTCATCGACCACCGCCTGCGCACCCAGGAAATAATCGGCGTCCCGGAATCGCCAACGCGTCGCCTCGCCCTCCACCGGCGTGGCATTGAGCTCGAGATGCGGAAACAAGCGCTTGACTTCGGCCGGGTCAGGTCCCGGCTTACCGGCGCGGCCGATGAGCTCGCCAGCCGGCGCGCAAACCATGGCCGAGACCAGGCCCAGCGCTTTCGAGCGCATCGCCAGGCTGTGCTCGAGGCCGGCGCGATCGCCGCGCTCGATCGCCCGAAGGACGCCGGGATCCGAGGCAAGGTGGGCGGCGTCGTCGAGCGACCGCTGCTCCGCTTCCACCGTGAGCGCTGCGGAGATGGCCTCGGCATCGCCGCGCAGGGCATTGAACGGAATGCCGAACCACCGGTCCAGGCTGCGGTTCAGAAGGCCGTAAGCGAAGACGAAGAGCACGCAGACCGGGACTAGCGACAGGCTGAGGAACGCCACCACCAGCTTCGTCTTAAACTGCGAACCGAGCTGCTGGCGCTTGCGTTCGGCGTGCAGCTTGAGCAGAATCCGCAGCAGGATCAAGCCGAAGATAACGAACGCCACCACGATGAAGGTTGAAAGCGCCAGCAGGACTATAGTTTCCGGAGCGTCGGAGGGACGAATGAATTTGAGGTTGAACGAGTTCAGGCTCCAGCCCAGCACCAGAAGGATCGGCACTACCACGAGGAGCAGTACCAGGGCGGCTCTGCGGCGGCGTTCTGTTTTCGGGTCCATGGCAGAACTCAAAGAGCGTCCGGCTGAGGGCTGCTGCCCGCTCGAACCACCGCAAGCCTTCCCGCGGGCAGGAATTCCTCCAGCGGACACGCCTGGCAGTCCGGCGCCCGGCGCTTGCAATGGCGCTTGCCGATTTCAACCAGCAGCGCATGAAATTCGTTATACATCTGTGGATCGCGCTTCAGGCGCCGGTGAATGAAACCCTGAGCTTCCTCGTACGTCGCGTTCTCCGTCAGCATGTCGTGCCGGACCAGAATCCGGCGCACGTAGGCGTCTGAAACAAAGAAAGGCCTCCCGGCGGCGTAAAGCAGAATGGCGTCCACCGTCTCAGGGCCCAGGCCCCGCAAAGCGAGCAGCGCCCCCCGCAGCTCGGCGGCGGGAGTTCCGAGCATCCGCCGCAGCGAGCCGCCATGGGTCTCATCGAGCCAACGCAGAAAACCGCGGATGGTTCGGGTTTTCTGGCGGTAGAAGCCGGCTGGCCGAATCAGCGAGCGCAGCTTCACCTCCGGTGCCGCCCGCAGGCGGGCAAGGTCCAAGAGCTTCGCCGCGCGAAGCCGCTGGAGGGCTAGAGCCGCGTTGCGCCAGCTCGTGTTTTGAGTCAGGATCGTCCCGAGAATGACCTCCAGGCGGGTTTCCGCAGGCCACCAGCCTTGCGGCCCCAACGCTTCGAGCAACCGCTGGTAGAAACGGTCGAGATCGTCGTCGGCGCTCTGAAGCACTCTGGGCCGAATTGTACCACGCGCACGGCGGCAGGGCCGCGAGGCCCCTCGAGGCTCGGGCGGGCTCCCGGCGCCACCGTCCGGACCCAAGGAAGCTTCAGCCAGTTGTAACATCGCTCATCCCTGATGTAACGTTACTATACGCGGAGGGTGAAGTGGGCTCGGAAGTGGGAAAAGCGCTGTCGCAGGAGAGCGGGAAAGCCCGTCTGCACTCCGTTCAATTGGAGACGCATTCACGGGTGGAGTTCCAGGACATTACGGCGGTAATCCAGAAGCTCGTGTCCGAGTCCGGCGTCGTGAGCGGCGTTTGCCACGTCTTGACGCCACACACCTCGGCGGCGGTGCTGGTTCAGGAGAACGACGACCCCGCGCTACAGAAGGATCTGGACGATTTTCTCGGGCGACTCGCGCCGCGTGAGCACGACTACCGTCACAACGACGGCAACTGCGATGCCCATCTCAAAGCCTCCGTGATCGGCAGCTCGAAGACGCTGCTGATCGACAACGGCCGCTTGGTGCTGGGACGGTGGCAGGGTGTCTTCCTGTGCGAGTTCGACGGCCCCCGCCGCCGTGAGCTGCGGGTGAAGATCGTCGCAGACTGAGCCCCGGCCGCCTATCGCGGTCTGACGACTAGCCAACCGGATGAGCCGGCAACGAGTCCGATGACAAGCCTCGGCGTCTACATCCAGATTCCCTTTTGCGCCTCGAAGTGCGCGTTCTGCAATTTCAGTTCGAAAGTGGCGCCCGTGGGTGCTCTTCAGACCTACCTGGGCAGCCTCGAGCGCGAGTTCGATCTGCTTGACAGACTGAGTGACCGGGGAGCCGGCCGCGAGGGGCGCGTTGCCGGCGGCTTTCTCGGACTGCCCGCCGACTCCATCTACCTGGGCGGAGGAACGCCGACGCTGGCGGGCCGCGACGGGCTGGCGCGCGTCTTCGCCAGGCTCCGGCGGCGCTTTGCGCTTGCCAACGCGCTCGAAGTTACGCTGGAGATGACGCCCGCCTCGGCTGACACCCCGCTGCTGGCCGCCTGCCGGGCTCTCGGCATCAACCGCCTCAGTATCGGCGCGCAGTCTTTTGACGACCGCGAGCTCCGCAGCGTCGGGCGGCTGCATTCCGGCGCAGAAACCGAGGAGCAGGTGCGCCGAGCCCGCAAAGAGGGCTTCGGGAATATCAGCCTCGACCTGATTGCGGGCCTCCCGTACCAGACTGAGGCCTCCTGGCTTGGGAGCCTGCAACGCACCCTGGATCTCGCGCCGGAACACGTCTCGGTTTATTTGTTCGAGATCGACGAGAAGAGTCGTCTGGGACACGAAGTTCTCCGCCACGGCGAGCGCTACCACGCCCTCGAGGTGCCCGGGGAAGACTTCCTGGCCGACGCTTACGGGCAGGCGCAGGACTCGCTTGCGGGGGCGGGCTACCTGCAGTATGAGATTTCGAACTTCGCCCGGCCGGGCTTCGAATCCCGCCACAACCGCAAGTACTGGCGGCTCGAGCCTTACCTGGGTCTAGGCGCGGGCGCACATTCGTTCGACGGCCAATCGCGGTGGGCGAATGAGACATCGACGGCTGAATACGCGGCCAGGCTGGCGCTGGGCGAGTTGCCTATCGCGGAATGGCGGCCGGTCCGGGAGGCCGAACAGGTGGAGGAGTTCTTCTTCCTCGGGCTTCGGCAGCGGGATGGCGTTGACCTGGGCGGCCTAACCTCGCGCTGGGGCCGTGCCGCGGTGGAGCGCTGGCGGCCGCGCATTCGGTCACTCGTCCGCGATGGATGGCTTGAGGAACGCGGCGAGCGCCTGTATCTCGCGCCTCGCGCCTACTTGGTTTCCAACGAGGTCTTCCAGGAATTTCTTGCTTAGCCGGCCGCCCTGGGCGCAATTGAGCCATGAAAGACACCGGAATCATTGATCTGCGAAGCGACACCGTAACGCGTCCTACGCCCGCCATGCGCCGCGCGATGGCTGAGGCCGAGGTGGGCGACGACGTGTACCGCGAGGATCCCACTGTCAATCGCCTGGAGGAGCGCGCCGCCGAGATTTTCGAACGAGAGGCCGGCATATTCGTGCCTTCGGGCACAATGGGCAACCAAGCCGCTATCAAGGTCCACACCCGGCTTGGGCAGGAAGTCGTATGCGAAGAACGCTCTCACATCCTCAACTATGAAATGGCCATGATGTCGGCCTTTTCGGGCTGCCTGCCCCGAGCCCTGCGCGCTCCGGGCGGCATTCTCACCTGGGCGCTGATCGCTGCTGAGGTGCGCGGCCGCAGCGATCAGCACGCCTGCACGGGATTGATCTCGCTCGAGAACACTTCCAACCTGGCGGGCGGCACCGTCTACCCTGCCGAAGTAGCCGGCGACATCTGCGATCGAGCCCACGCCGCCGGGCTTCCCGTTCATCTTGACGGCGCGCGCATCTTCAACGCCGCCGTCTGTCTCGGCCGATCCGTCGCCGAGTTGACCGGTAAATTTGATTCGGTGATGTTTTGCCTATCGAAGGGACTGGGCGCGCCCGTTGGGTCGCTGCTGGTGGGCTCGCAGGACTTCATCGAGGAGGCTCGCCTGGTGCGCAAGATGCTCGGGGGCGGGATGCGTCAGGCGGGAGTGCTGGCGGCCGCGGGACTCCTGGCGCTCGAGGAGGGCCCCAAGCGGCTGCACGTCGATCACGAAAACGCCCGATTTCTTGCCGAGGCACTGGCGGAGCTGCCTGGGCTCAGGATCGACTCCGCGCAGGTGGTGACCAACATCCTCATCGTCGACGTGTCCCGCAGCGGCCTTCGCGCCGCAGAGATCTCCAAGCGCCTCTTGCAACGGGGCGTTCTGGCGAACGAAACTTCGTCCACCCTGTTGCGCATGGTGACCCACCGCGACGTCGACCGGGCCGGTTGCGAACGAGCGATCAGAACCCTGCGGGAGGTCGTGGCCGCCCGGGTCACCGTGCACTGAGGAAACGAGATATGGGCGTGATGTATCGCGTCCAGGTGGCTCGCGCGTCCTACCGCTTTTTTTTGGCCCTTTCCTGCTGGGCTTCCAACTCAGCCAGCGCCACGAGGTAGTGCTCCCGGTAGGTGCTGTCGTCGGGGTCGAGCTGCATCGCCTTTCGAAACTCTTTGACGGCGCTTTGAGCGTCGCCCAGCTTGTCGAGGGCGTAGCCCAGGCCGTTGTGCGACTCCGCCTCGGCGGGGTCGTGCTTGATCGCCTCCAGATACTCCACTCGCGCCCGCTTCCAGTCTCTCAGCAGAAGGAAGGTGATCCCGAGCTCCCGATGGAGGTCGGCGTTTTCGGGATCGAGTTGAGTGGCCCGCCGCAGGTCAGCGATGGCCTCGTCGGCGTTTCCGGCGTTGCGCGCCTCGACCGAGGTTTGTACCAGGCGCCGCAGTTCGCGGCGGCTTTCTGTCGCCTCGAAGCCTGAGGGCGCCGGGCCGGGGCGCTGGGGCAGGAGTTTCGCGCTCTCCCCGTCTTTGGGCGAAATGAAAAAGACTTGCTCGGCTTGGCCGGCGCAGGCCACGTGCACGTAATGATCCCCGGGCTCGACGTCGTCCAGCTCAAGCGCGCCTTCGACGCCCGTCTTGCCCACCGGCCGCGCGTCCAGTTCCACCGTGCAGGAGGGCGGAAAGGAGGTGAGGACAATCTGCGCGGCTTCGCCGGCCTTCTCTCGCGCGATCGGACCCTTCAGGCTCGAAGCGCGGCTGCACGATGCAACGACAGCGCAAACCAGCCCTGCGGTCCGGGCGAATGCGGGGAAACGCTCCATGATTTATACCAATGTTAACACAAGCCCGCAGCGCGTCCCGGAGGCGCGTTCGTGTATGCTAGAAGTTTGGGGCGGACCCTGCGGTCGCTCGCCGTCACGGCGCTTCCCGCCGCCCCAGGGAGCGTACCCTTGAATTTCCAACTCACCGAGGAACAGGAGGGCATCCGGCGCACGGTTCGCCAGTTTGCCGAGGACGAGATCCGTCCGCACGTGATGGAGTGGGACGAAGCCCAGCATTTCCCCAGTGAGATCCTGCCCAAGCTTGCTGCGCTAGGGCTCATGGGCGTGCCCTTCCCGGCCGAGTACGGCGGCGCCGGCCTCGGCTACGTGGAGTATGCTCTGGTTATCGAAGAACTGGCGCGCGTGGACGGTTCGGTGGCCATCGCCGTGGCGGCGCATACCTCGCTGTGCGCCGGACACATTGCGATCACAGGAACCGAAGATCAGAAGCGCAGGTACCTGGTGCCGCTGGCGCGCGGCGAGAAGCTCGGTTGCTGGAGTCTGACCGAGCCCCAGGCCGGCAGCGACGCCGGCGGCACGCGCACTACGGCTCGCCTGGAGGGCGACACCTGGGTGCTCAATGGCGCCAAGACGTTCACCACGAACGGGACCGGAGCCGACCTTTGCGTGGCCATGGCGGTGACCGACCGGGGCGCCCACAAGCACGGCATCTCGGCGTTCATCATCGAGAAAGGGACGCCTGGCTTCCGGCCCGGAAAGAAGGAAAACAAGCTGGGGCTGCGGGCCAGCGACACCGCCGAAGTGATCTTTGAGGATTGCCGCATTCCGCAGGCAAATGGCCTGGGTGAGCCCGGCCAGGGCTTCGTGGATAGCCTGCGCGTGCTCGATCGGGGCCGCATTTCGATTGCAGCCCTTGCGCTCGGCATGGCGCAGGGCGCTTACGAAGCCTCTCTCGGCTACGCCAGGCAGCGGCACCAGTTCGGCAAGCCCATCGCGGAATTCCAGGCGATTCAGTGGAAGCTCGCTGACATGGCGATGGAGATTGACGCCGCCCGCCTCCTCACCCTGCGCGCGGCCGAGCGTGCCGACCGCGGCTGCCGCGTGACGCGAGAAGGAGCTATGGCCAAGCTTTACGCGGGCGAGATGGCGGTGCGGGTGGCGAACGAAGCCGTGCAAATCTTCGGCGGCTACGGCTTCACCAAGGACTACCCCGTGGAGAAGTTTTACCGCGACGTGAAGCTGTGCACCATCGGCGAGGGCACCAGCGAAATCCAGCGGCTGGTAATAGCGCGAGAAATCTTGAGAGGATAGTGGCTGGCCACTCATCACCGGCCGCTGCCCCTTTGTAAGCCATGATCCCTGACGAACTCCAGGACTGGGTGGAGCGCGTGCAGGCGGGCGACCGGCGCGCTACTGCGCGGGCGATTTCGGCGGTCGAAAGCGGCGAGCCCGCGGCCGCGCCCCTTTTGAAGCTCTTCTTTGCTTGCGCCGGACCCTCCGAAGTGATCGGAGTGACCGGCGCGCCGGGCGCGGGGAAGAGCACCCTGGTGGAAAAACTGGCCGCGGACTACCGCCGCTCAGGCGGCCGGGTGGGCATCGTGGCCGTCGATCCCACCAGCCCCTTCTCGGGCGGCGCGATTCTGGGCGACCGCATCCGCATGCAGTCTCTCACCACCGACGAAGGCGTCTACATTCGCAGTATGGCTACGCGCGGCGAGCTCGGCGGCCTGGCGCCCGCCGCGCACGACGTGGTGACCGTGCTCGAGGCGGCGGGCTGCGGTACGGTGCTGATTGAGACCGTCGGGGTGGGGCAGGATGAGGTGGAAGTGGCGCACCTGGCCGACGTCACCGTGCTGGTGCTCGCCCCCGGCATGGGCGACGACGTGCAGACCTTCAAGGCGGGCGTGATGGAGATTGCCGACGTCTTCGCCGTCAACAAGGCGGACCGCCCCGGCGCCGGCCGTGTCGAACAGGAGCTGAGGGCGATGCTCTCCATTTCGCCGCGTTCCGACGGCTGGCGCCCGCCCGTCGTCCAGACCGTGGCTACCACGGGCGATGGCGTGGCCGATCTGCGGCAAGCTCTCGATGACTTCCGTGCCTTCGGCGAGCGCACGGAGCTGAAGCGCACCCGGCAGCGGGAACGGTGGCGTGCCCGCCTGCTGGCCCTGCTGCGGCAGCGCCTCTTCGAACAGGTCTACCGCGCGCACCTTGGCGACGGCGCCGTGGACCGCTGGGTGGACGAGGTCCTCGAGCGGCGGTCCGATCCCCATTCGGTGGTAGACGAGATCGTGCGCAGCTCGACGGCGGGAGCGCGATAGCGTGGGCGAGAAGGGCATCAGAATTCATCACCTGGGAATCGCGGTAAAGTCGCTCGACGAGGCCGTGCCCGTGTTTCGCAGGCTCACGGGTTCGGAGCCGCTTTCGGTGGAAACGGTCCCCGACCAGCAGGTGCGGGTTGCGGTCTTCGGCGTGGGTGAAAGCCGGCTGGAGCTGTTGGAGGCTACAGCCCCGGAATCGCCCATCGCGCGGTTTATGGAGAAGGGTGGCCGCGGGGTGCATCACGTGACCCTTGCGGTGCCTGATCTTGACCAGACCCTCGCCGCCCTCGAGCGTGACGGTTTTCGCCTGATTGACCGTGAGCCTCGCCTCGGGGCCGGCGGCGAGCGTATCGCCTTCGTTCACCCGTCGAGCACGGCCGGCGTGTTGATCGAGCTCGTGGAAGAGTCCGAGGCCAAGCACGAGGCCAAGCACGAGACCGAGCAGCCGGGGCTTTGAGGCGCTACGACGCCGAAAAAACGTGCCCAATCGCGGAACGAAGCCACTCTGTTCTTTAGAAACTGTTGGGTTGATTGAAAATTGGACATTTGCGTGAACGATCTGAGGTGGGCTGGCGGCTCATGAGACTCGGCGATTTTGACATTCAGGCTCTTTCCGACGGCTCCTTTGCGCTGGACGGCGGCCAGATGTTCGGCGTGGTGCCGAAGCCTCTTTGGGAGAAGAAGATGTCGGCCGACAGCCGCAACCGCATTCGGCTGGGGCTCAACTGCCTCCTGGTCCGGACGGGCCGGCAGAACGTCATCGTGGAAACCGGCATCGGCGACAGATTTAATGCCAAGTTTTCCGAAATTTACGACATCGACGTGTCGCGCCGCGTGCCCGATCAAATTCGCCGCCTCGGGCTCGATCTCAATCAGATCGACATGGTGATCAACAGCCACTTGCATTTCGACCATTGTGGCTGGAATACGCGTCGCGACGGCGATCGCGTGGTGGCCACTTTTCCTCGGGCGCGCTACTACGTGCAGCGGGGGGAATGGGAGCACGCCCTGCAGCCGAACGAGCGCGATCGGGCGAGCTACATCGAGGGCGCCTTTCGTGCGGCGGAGCCTCAGACGACGTTCCTCGACGGCGATCGCGAGATTGTGCCCGGCATTCGCGTCCAGGTGTTCCCGGGTCATACGCGGGACTTGCAGGTGGTGTGGATCGAGTCGCGGGGCGAGCGGGCCTGCTTCATTTCCGATCTCGTGCCCATGAGCCCCCACCTGCCTTACCCTTGGATCATGGCGCTCGATCTTTACCCCATGGAGACGCTTGCCAGCAAGAAGCGATTGTTGCCGGAACTGGTGCGCGACGGGGCGCTGGTGGTGTTTCCTCACGACGACGCCATGCCCTGGGCCCGCCTGGTGGAACGCGAGGGGAAGATCGCGGCAGTGCCGGTGGAAGAGAGATGACGATCATCGCCCTTACGGACTTTCTTTCCGAGCTTAATTCGTCGTTCGCAAGCTGACTCCCGTCTCGAGGCTACAGAATGCCAAAGAAGCGACCGTCACAAGCGAAGGCCGAGGCCGAAATCGGAATCATCGGCGGTAGCGGCCTCTATATCATGCCCGGGCTGACCAAGGCCCGGGAGGTTCGCGTCACCACGCCGTTTGGCAAGCCGTCGGACGCCTACATGGTGGGCGAACTCGAGGGGCGCCGGGTGGCCTTTCTGGCGCGCCACGGCCGCGGCCACCTGCTGCTGCCGAGCGAGGTGAACTTTCGCGCCAACATCTACGGTTTGAAGAAACTCGGCGTGGAGCGCATCATCTCGGCGAGCGCCGTCGGCTCGCTGCGCGAAGACTTCAAGCCGCTCGACATGGTGATCCCGTCCCAGTTTTTCGACCGCACCCGCGGGCGCATTTCGACCTTCTTTGGCGGCGGGATTGCGGCCCACATCGGTTTCGCCGATCCTTTCTGCCCCAGTGTTCAGGAGGCGCTAGCCGGCGCCTGTGCGGCCAGCGGAGCCGCCTGCCATCGCGGCGGGACGTACGTTTGCATGGAGGGGCCCGCGTTTTCCACCCGGGCGGAATCGAACGCCTACCGCGCCTGGGGCATGGACCTGATCGGCATGACGAATCTGCAAGAGGCGAAACTGGCCCGGGAAGCGGAGATCTGCTACGCCACCCTTGCCATGGTGACGGATTACGATTGCTGGCATCCCCACCACGACGCCGTCACCGTGAACCAGGTGATCGACTATTTGAATCGCAACGTGGAGAGCGCGCAAAGGATCATCCGCACCGCCGTGCGCACCATGCCTCGCGAGCGCGCCTGCAAGTGCGGCTCGGCGCTGGCGCACGCCATCCTCACCGACCGCCGGAAGATCCCGGCGGCGGCGCGCAAGAGGCTCGATCTGATCATCGGGAAATACCTGAAGGCGTGACGGCTCCAGCCCTCAGCTTCGACATTTCGTATTCTTTCTCTGCATAGACCTTAAGTTGAGCGAGGCGATGCGCATGCCAGTTCTGGTTGTGGGGTCCGTGGCGTTTGACTCCCTGAAGACGCCCTACGGAGAAGCTCGGGAGATTGTGGGGGGCGCGGCCACCTACTTTTCGGTTACGGCCAGCTTCTTCGCTCCGGTCAACGTGGTGGCGGTGATCGGCGAGGACTTCGGCGCCGAGCAATTGAAGGTGTTTGAGGGACGCCCCATCGATACTTCGGGGCTGGAGCGCGCCCAGGGCCGCACCTTCCGCTGGAGCGGCGAGTACAGCGGCGACATGAACGAGGCCCGGACGCTCGACACCCAGCTCAACGTCTTCGAGCGTTTCGCGCCCAAGCTTCCGGCCAGCTACCTCGACAGCGACTTCGTTTTTCTGGCCAATATTCAGCCCTCCCTCCAGCTCGAAGTGCGCGAGCAGCTTCCCAAGGCGAAGTTGGTGGGTCTCGACACCATGAATTACTGGATTCAGGGCGCGCCGGAGGAATTGCGCCGCACGCTGGCCCGCGTGGATATGCTGATCATCAACGACAAGGAAGCGCGCATGCTGGCCGGCGTGGACAATCTGAGGCGCGCGGCCACCGCCATTCGCAAGCTCGGGCCGAGCACGGTGGTGGTGAAGCGTGGCGAGTACGGAGCCTGCCTCTTTCAGGACGACACCATCTTTTTTGCCCCGGGTTATCCGCTGGAGGAAGTCCACGACCCCACCGGCGCCGGCGACACTTTCGCGGGAGGATTCATGGGGTATCTCGCGGGCGCTGGCGAGTTGAGCGACCGCAACCTTCGCCGGGCACTGGTCTACGGTTCGGTGATGGCTAGCTTCGCCGTGGAGGAATTCGGGCTGGAGCGTCTCCTGCGGCTCGAACGGAGCGAGATTGAGGCGCGTTTTAACGAGTTCAAGAACATGACTCAGTTTGAGGTCTGAATTCGCGGGCGCCCGGCTGGCTACCATCGATCTCGGCGGCGGCTGAATGCTCCGGGGAGTGCAAGATTGAGGCTGGAGGGGCCAGGCGTGGAAAGCCGCGCTCGATCGGAATGGGATTCCCGGGCGGGTGCAGGCCGGGTGGCGCCGCCCGGCCCTCCCGAAGCTGCGAGTTTCGAACCTCGATTCTCGCTCGGCGCCCACGTCGCGCCCGCCGTCGCAATTCTTGCCGTCACTTCCGCCAGCCTTGCTTTCTTCTACGCTTGCGGTCTGACCAATCTCTACGGTGACGCCATCGCCCACATGGAGGGAGCCCGGCGCCTCACCGATTCGCTCACTCCCGGCCTGGCGGAAATCGGCAGCGTTTGGCTGCCGCTTTACCATTTTCTCGTGGCGCCGCTGGCGGCCAATTTCAACTTGTGGCGCACCGGCCTCGGCGGCAGTCTGGTTTCAGCCGCCGCCCTGGGTCTTGCGGCCTGGTTCATCTTTCGGCTGGGGTCCGCGATGAATCGCAACCTGGCCGCCGGATGGGTGGCGCTGGTTGGCTTTCTCGCCTGCGCCAACATGCTGTACATCGGGTCCACGCCTCTCACCGAGCCGCTTTGCGTTATGTGGGCCGCGCTCGTGGCCTGGGAGCTCTATCGCTTTCAACAGAACGGCCGCCTGGCCATCCTAGTGGCCGCTGCGCTGGCGGCGTTTTTCGGCACGCTCACCCGGTACGATGGCTGGTACCTGCTGCCCTTCGCGGCGCTCTTTGTGCTGCTGGCGCGGCCCCGCGGTTGGCGCCTGCGGCTGCGCGACGCGGCCTGGTTCTCGGTGATCGCCGGCGCGGGACCTCTGCTATGGGCGCTGCACAACTGGTATCGTTACGGCAATCCTATGGAGTTCTACAACGGACCCTACTCCGCCCAGGCCATTTACGCTCATCAGCTTGCCACCACCGGCTTTCGCTATCCCACCGACGGGAGCTACGTGCTTTCGGCGCGCTACTACCTGGAAGACCTGAAGCTGGTGATCGGCGCGGGCTCGCTTGTGCTCGCCGTCCTGGGCTTGGTGGCGTGGGCCGCTGACGCCGGTGAACGCGCACGGCGCTCCGCGGCGCTGCTCACGCTTGTGCCCTTCGTCTTCTACGTTCAGTCAATGGCGCACTCCAGCGTCCCAATCTATGTGCCCACGCTCTTTCCCCATACCTACTACAACCTGCGTTACGGCCTCGAAATGCTGCCGGCCGCGGCCTTGTTGCCGAGCTTCCTGGTGAGCGCGCGCCTGCCGGCGCGGGTGCGAACAGGGGTGGTAGCGGTGGTGATGGCGATTCTTGCCGTGCAGTTCGGTTCGCGGATCAAGGCCGGAGCGGTCGAAATCGGGACGGTGAAAGAGAGCCTGCTGAATACGCCCTGCCACACCCGCACCGCAGAGGCCCTGATCGACCTACTGAAGAGGTCATACGCCGGCGGAACCATCCTGATGGGGATGGGGAAGTACCCTTGCGTCCTGCCGACCCTGGGGATACCTTACCGCCAGGCCCTGACCGAATCGAACCGGCCCTACTGGACGAAGCTGCGCCTCGGGCCGGCCGGTTGGCCGCCAGGCCCGCCCTTTACTTCCCTCGCTTGGATTCTTCGCACCGATAGCGACCCGGTGGATGAGCTGATGCGCGCCTACCCGGACGCGTTCCGGCAGTTCACGCTGGTGGAGACCTATCGCTTCCCCGGAGAGGATACCGTCCGGGTGTACCGGCGTGAGCCTGGCCCGCCGTCCGGCGCTCAGGAGTCCCGTCCGGAGGGTTCCGAATGACTGAGATCCCCTTCGTCAAATATCACGGCGCCGGCAACGACTTCATCGTGGTGGCGGCGGACGATCTCGGGTTGAAGGAGCCCGGCGACGGCGCGCCGCGCCGGCGGTGGCTCGCCGCTTTCGCGCGCTCCTTCCTCGACCGCCATACCGGGGTGGGCGCCGACGGTCTCTTTGTCGTTTGGACCATCAAGGGCAGCCGCAGCAGCGCAGCCGTGCGAATCTTCAACGTTGATGGCGGCGAAGCCGAGATATCGGGCAACGGACTGCGCTGCGCGGCCGCCTGGCTGATGGATCGGGGGGCCACCGGAACGCGCCTCAGCTTCGTAACCGCGGCCGGCCCGAAGGAGGTACAGTACCTGGGCTCGCGGCGCGGCGAGCGTTTTTTTCGCGTCAGCATGGGTGAGCCGGTGTTGGAGCCCGCCAGCGTCCCGTTCCGGACTCGCGGGGTGCCGGCCCCCGTGGCCCGCTACGCGCTCGCCACCTCGCTCGGCCCCCGCGGGGTGACGGTAACCTCCATGGGCAATCCTCATTGCACAATCTTCGTAACGAGCTTCGGCGCATTCGACTGGCGGGCGCTGGGCCGCGAGATCGAGCGTCACCGGGCGTTCCCCAACCGGACCAACGTGGAGTTTGTGCGGGTGCTCTCCACGCGCGCCATCGAGGTGCGCTTCTGGGAGAGAGGCGTGGGCGAAACGGCGTCCTCGGGAACTGGAAGCTCGGCGGCGGTGGTGGCCGCCATTCTCAATGGCCGCACCGGGCGGGATGTGGTGGTGAGGACGCCGGGCGGGATTCTCAAGGTTCAATGGTCCAGCTCGAATGAGGTATTTCTGACGGGCCCGGTGCGCCGGGTGGCCGCCGGAAGTTATGAGTTTGACACCCGCGAACGCCGCGAGCCGAGCTAATTCCAGGCGCTGGCCGACGCCTCAAATGTGTTGCTGGTGAGCGCAGCCTATGCGTGGGAGCTTGCCACCAAGGAAAAATTCGGCAGATTGCCGGAGGCGGCCCCGTTGGCGGCTGACTTTTCGGGTTTCATGCTCCGAGACGGAGTACGTCGGGTTTGGTGAGCGATCTGTGAACGCGGCGCATGCGGGGCGCCGGCAATTGGCGCCTCATGACGCCTGTCCCAGCTACCACGCAACTATATCAACTCACAGGACTTAAGCTTGGACAGGGCGGAGGGGACCTGATCGTGCAATAGTATCCCAAAATCAGCTTGACAAGGGCTCTATTGTGCGGTATCTAACGTCAGGTGTTCGGGGTCTCGCCGTGGTTTCCTCCCGGCAGAGGCTTCAGCGGCAGTCATCGTTGACCGGTTGACCCCCCCTCGCCGGATCGACGGAGGCTGGCGCTGCGCGAACACGCTGGCGGCACCAAGCGCCGCGCAGAGGCCCCAGCCGGGCGAGGCCCAGCCCCTTCCAGGGTCCCGCAGACTGGGGCCGCTGCCCCACCCGCAGTGGCTCCATGGGCCGTTGTCGCACTCGACCTGATCCACCCCGAACCTCTAGCCGGGCCCAGTCAGTTGCGCGCGGCTAAAGACTCGGTCCCCAAAAAAGGTTTGAGGTTACCCTCAAGCTCAGACTCAGCGGACACTTCGAGGCTTCTCTTACCGTGTTCCGGTGGGGGCTTCCACCGATGGTTGTTTCGGTGCAGATTCAGGCGGGAGGCTCAGGGAGACGCAACGTCGAGACGCGCTGAAGCTCGAGGACGACCGCGTCCACTCCTTGATCGTGAAGCATGCCCAACAGGCGGGCATTGGCCTCTTGCACGGCCGGAAGTTCCCTCGGGATCGAGGTCGCACTTCCCACCTTCAGCCCCTGTATCAGCGCCTCGCTGCCGGCTTTGTTGAAGGAGTCAAGCAGCCTGGCGTAGCTGGCGAGGGTGGCGCGCCGGCCACTGTCGATGTCCTTGGCTATGGCAGCGGCGTCGACACCCAAGGCCGAACCGTCCTCAAACTCGGCGTAGCGGACGGTGGCAACAAGACGGGTGAGAGGTTCGGCGCCGAGGTTCGGCACGTTGGTCACCTGGAAATGCTCCAAACGTCCGGTGGCAAGCTGACCGGTGAGCCAGCGGTCGTCGCGATTCGAGATCGAAACGGCGCCTTTGTCGCCAAACTCGGCTCGCCAGCCCAGCTCAACAGCCAGCAGTCCCTGTCCCGAGACGTTTTGAACGTCGTAGTGGAAGGCGACCATGTCGGGGCGCGACGTGTCGAATTTGAAATTCACGAGCCGCAGCGGTACGTCTGCAGGTACATTGAAGACCACGTTGGAAGGCAGGAGCGACGGAGCCGCGCTTGCCGCCACGGCGGCCAGGCCGGTGGAGAGCAGAAGGCAGCAACCGGCGACCATCTTGATGATTACAGCGCGCATGGTGAAACCCCTTTCGGCTCCCGAAACCTCTTACCTCAATACCACGTCAGCGTTGGTTTTGCAACCTGCAGCGTGGCGCAGGTCACCCCTGATTAGACGTGTGCCTCCTTTTTTGGTTGTTCACGTACCGGCCGTTCCCTCAGTCTTTGGCCGGACCCGAACCGCAGCCCTACGGGGCTCGAAGGGGCGCAGCGCAGAGCATTTTTTGCTTGACTTTTCTCTTCCATATATGTTAGTAACTACTTATGTCTAAGCCAATCTTCTTTCGCGGCAGGGTCCCGGGGCGCACGGTAACGGAAATTCGGACTCCCTGTTCAAGGGCAGGCGCGACGGGGGAGCGCGCCAAAATATCGCGAAATGAAGGAAGGTCCCACGATGTTATTGATAACAAAGGACAGGCCTTTCTATCCCACGATGTTACTGAAAGCAAAGGACATATCAGAAACAGCCGCAAGGCGTTGTTGAAAACAAAAGGGTTATGGATGAGATCCGATGGACCAGCGTCTCCTGCCTTTCGAGCCTTTCGGGCATGCCTTTGGCTGCGGGGTTTCCCCTTTGCCGGGAGCGCAGGGCCGTCGAGCGCGAGAATCGTGGCGCCTGGATGCTGTCCTGCGGTGGGGGCGCTTTCGCTCCGCGCAGGATATTGAGGCTGAGGCCGCCCGGCGTCGAAAATTACTCGAGGCGGCGAAAAAAACACGATCGAAGCCTAAAAGTCCTTTGTAATCGACACGAGTCGGAAACGAATCGCCACCCTCGGCGCCGTGCTATAGTACGCCCTTTGCGCGGTAAGGAGACTCGGTGAAGATCGCCGATTTATCGAAGCCCGGCCCGGCGGCGCCCGAAATGAGCCGTCGCCACGCGTTGCTGGCCGCCGCGTTAGCTGTGCTGGTGATGGCCGCCGTCCCGAGCTTGGCCGCAAACGCGAACCCGGGTCCGATTCTCTACGAAGTCGATCTGCGACATCCGGCCACTCACTTGTTGCACGTCCGAATGACTATGGAGGGCGCGCCGGCGGCGCTTCAGATCCAATTCCCGGCCTGGAACGCACTATACCAGATTCGCGATTTTGTCCGGAACGTCCAGGATCTCCAGGGGAGCTGCGAAGGTACTCCCATCTTGCTAGTCCCGCTCGACGTTAATACCTGGCAGACGGGACCACAATCCTGCGGCAGTCTCTTTCTCAGTTACGCTGTCTACGCCGACCAGGAGAGTGTATTCTCCGCAGTCCTGAATGACCGGCACGCCTTCCTCAATCTGGCCCAAGTGCTCTTCTACCTTCCCGCGGAGCGCGCCCGGGCGGTGCGGGTAAAGTTCGTATTACCCGAGGATTGGAAGCTGGCAACGGCGTTCGACGAGCCCTCGACCGCGGGTGAGTACGGCGCGCCGAACTACGACCGCCTGGTGGATAGCCCGGTGGAGGCGGGGAACTTCGACCAATACTCCTACCCGCAGAGTGGCGCGGAGTACAAGGTGGTAGTGTACTCGGACGGAGCCAAGTATCCCTCCGGGAAGCTGCTCGATGCGCTGCAAAAGATCACCGCTACTGAGACGTCGCTGATGCAGGACGTGCCTTTCCGGCGCTATACCTTCATCTTTCACTTCCTGCCCACCGGCGGAGGCGGCATGGAGCACGCCTACGGCACGGCCATCGCCTTTCCGGTGGACCAGCTTGCCACAAACTGGGAGGAGCTTGAGGCTACCGTGGCGCACGAGTTTTTTCACGCCTGGAACGTAAAGCGCATCCGGCCGCGGGGATTGGAGCCCGTCGATTATGTGCGCGGCAACGACACCCGCGATCTTTGGTTTTCGGAAGGCGTCACCAGTACTTACGAGGAGCTGGCGCTGGTACGCTCCGGAATCATCAGCCGGCAGAGGTTCTACGAGCGCCTGGCGCAGCAGATTGCCGCCCTGGAAGGCCGGCCGGCGCGCAGTTTCCAGAGCGCCGAACTCTCCGGCCTCGACGCCTGGCTCGAAGCCTACCCGGACTACCAACGCCCGGAGCGCAGCATCTCGTATTACAACAAGGGCGAGTTGCTCGGATTTCTGATGGACCTCGGCCTGCGCTATTCGAGCGCGGGCCGCGCCAGCCTGGACGATCTGATGCGAGCGCTCGATCGGGAGTTCGCCCAGCGGGGGCGGTTCTTCGACGACAGCGACCTGAATGCGCTGCTCGACCGGCTCAGTGGCGGCCGCTTCGATGCCGCCGCCTTTTTTCGCGATGACGTGAGGGGAACGCGGGAGCTGGACTACGCCAGATACTTAGGCTACGCCGGACTTCTCCTCAGCCGTACGCCGGAGGAGGCGCCGGCCTGGGGCTTTCGCACCGGCGGGGGCTTTGGGGGGCCGCCGCGAGTGACTGCCGTCGAGCCCGGGAGCGATGCCGAACGCGCCGGTCTGCGGCCGGGCGACGTGTTGACGGCGCTCGACCACCAGCCGTTGACGGTTCCGGTGGAGCGGGTTACCGGCGTGAAGCCGGGCCAGAAGGTCGAGCTTGAGGTCCAGCGCCGCGGCCGCAAGCTGACCTTGAAGTTTCCGCTCGGGGCAACGACGGTCACCCGCTACCGCATTGAGGACGACCCCCGGGCAACTTCGGATCAAGTGGCGATCCGCAATGCCTGGCTCGAGCCGCCCTCGCCCCGCCCTTAGGGCGCCGGCGCCACAGGCGCAGTCGAGAGCTGAGTGATCTATGTTGCGTGCGGCCTTTGCCTCGCTGCTTGTCTTTCTGCTGATCTTCCTGTTGGGCACGCCTCTTCTCCTCTACGCCAACCTGACCGGCGACACCGACATCATCTACCGGGTAGGCGTCTCCTGCGCACGCGTCGTGGTATGGCTGGCCGGCGTGCGGCTGGACGTCCGCGGCCGGGAGAAAATCCCGGCGGATCGCGCCGTAGTGTTCATGGCGAATCACCAGAGCAATGTGGACCCTCCGGTCATTGTGCCGTGCCTGCCGCCCGTGCTCATCCTCGCCAAGCGGCAGGCCTTCCGGATCCCGGTGCTCGGCCGCGCCATGCGCCTGCACGGCTTTATCCCAGTGGAGCGCGACGGCGACCGCACGCGAGCGATTGAAGCCGTGGATAGGGCGGCGGCGGCGCTGCTGGCAGGGAAATCGTTCCTGGTGTTTCCGGAGGGTACGCGCAGTCCCGACGGCCGTCTGCGTCCCTTTAAGAAGGGCGCCTTCATCCTGGCGATGAAAGCCGGCGCGCCTATTGTGCCGGTCTCGCTCTCCGGCGCCACGCGGATCATGCAGAAGGGCGAGCTGGCCATCCACCCCGGCACCATCCGGATCACGTTCCACAATCCGGTTCCAACCGCAAACCGGAGCCCGGAGGACCGCGACCAGGTGATGGAGGAAGTGCGCCAGGGTTTGCTGGCCGGCCTGCAGGACGACGAGTGGCCGCCCGAGGAATTGGCCAAGCGCCAAGCCTGAGCGGCTCGCAGAAGCCTGCTGCGAACCGCGCCAGGCGGGTCGTCGTGCTATACTGGCGTCAGCACGAGGAGAGGGACAAGCGAGTGTAATGCCTGTCTCTATAACCGGGCGCGTAGCTCAGTTGGGAGAGCGCGGCGTTCGCAACGCTGAGGTCGAGGGTTCGAATCCCTTCGCGTCCACCATTTCCTGACAGTAGGCGACACCGGCGTGCTCGATAGAGTGCACTAGCCTACTGAATTTGGAATCCCATCTTTGGAATATTCCGCCAGGCTCTGGCGAAGTTCGTGCCGAAACGGGATCTGGTAGCGAAGCCCGGGGGGTGGCGCCGGGCTCGTCCATATAATTTGGAGTCCCTACCCGCAAGAACTTCCCAGTCAGCGGAGACCCAGTTAACGATCTGATAAATCCTGTGTAACGAATGGTAAACAAGCCGGATCGTGCCAAGGGCCGAATAGCGCGGTCATTTGCTGTTTGCCGTCTGGGCACTTGGTTTGTGGAGTCCGCCGCCGGTGGCAGAGGCGATTTGGCAATGGAATTGCGAGGGCTTAGACCTTCACGTTGTGATGAGCTGCTGATTTTGCTGGAGTCGGCGATGAACTTCGAGTGGGAAGGCACCGCAACGGGGTGCAACGGGCTTGCGCCAGCCCGAACCAGGGTTTCGGACGGCTCTCTGGCTTGGTACAAGGTGGTCGGGATCGAGTTGGGCCTGCTGGGGACGATGCTGGCGCCGCTGATCTGCGGCGCCCTGCTCGCGCGCTAGCGCCGTTCCAGCCGGGGAGGCTAGGCTGCCCCCCGGGGAACATGGGATGAGCACGTCCCGGGTCGATCGGCCGCGAGAGGCCGAAGGCCGGATCCGGGAAGGCTGGAACGGCACTGGCACTGATGGCGCCGGGAAACAGTGGCTCGTTCTTGTGGACTAACTTGACTGGCGATCTGCTCAGGATCGAGTAAGTCTCCCGGGTTGCGGGTGGAACTTTA
>DATJAQ010000335.1:0-11550 GCA_035516075.1 Terriglobia bacterium
AACAAATCATTCAAGTCGTCCCGACTGGCCACCCGGTCAAGGAACGGCGCATAGACTCGTTCGGCCTGCTCCAAATCAAGGCCGTGGAAATGCGGATCGTAGAAGAAGTCGCGCTCGATGCGCCACACCTCGCGGTACATCTGCTGCCACTCGGCTCGCGGGTCGACGTAGACTTCCATGGCGTCCGTGTTCAGCATGCCCTTACCGGGCGCGGGCGGCTTGTCGGAGTCCGCAACGAACCACTTCTTGTGCTGCTGGTACAGCATTTTCTCCCCGTTGAACGAAAGTGCAAATGCGGTAATGCCTTCGACAATCTTGTCGGTCTTGCGTGTTTTGAGGTCGAACCGCTGCAGGGTAACCGCCGGCGGTCCGTCCTCTCCCGTCGGCACCTGCGGCGCCTCGAGCAGGTAGAGCACCCCTTCCTTGCCGCTCAGCATGCCCTGGTAATTCCGGGCTGGAATGGGCAAGGCCAGAATGCGTTGACCGATGCCGTCGAAGTCGATGGTGACCTTGACGGGCTCGGTCTTCTTCTCCGGTGCTCCCGCCTTGGTTTCGTCGGTCTTGCCGCTCGCGGCGGCCTGTTCCGCGCCGGCGGACGCCGTGCCGCCGTCGCCCTTTTTGGCCTCCTCCCCTTTTTCGTCGTCGCTCTCGGGTGCGATGGGCGAAGGCAGATCCTTTCGCAGTACCGCCACGTAAGCGCTGCGCGTCACAGGGTGGCCCTCGCTGGTCATGTCAAGCCACCCGGCGGACAGACCCATGTCGGTGCTGGCCGTGAAGTAGAGATACTTGCCGCTCTTGTCGAAGTTCGGGTAGAGCACGTCGCTCATGCCGTCGGTAACTTGCATGGCCTTTCCGGTCTCCAGCGAGTAAACGAAGGCCGCGCGCAGCGTGCTCTGAAGCTGCTTGGTATAAGCCAGCCAGCGGCTGTCCGGCGCCCACACCACGTCGAATTCGTGCAGTGGAGAATCAAACCGGTCAGTGTCAACCTTCACCGGGGTGGGATGGTCCAGGTCAACGTACCAGAGGTTCAGGCGCTTATCGTTGTAGGCGATCTTCTTGCTGTCGGGAGACCAAGTGGGGGAGTAGAAGAACGAGGGCGGATGGCCGAGGTCGATTTTACGCACCGCGCCCAGTCCGTTCTGGCTCCGAATGTGAAGCGCGTATTCGCCCGACTCGTCCGAGAAATATGCGATCCATTTGCCGTCGGGCGACCAGGCGGGGTCGCGATCAGCCACGGCCGGACTCTGGGTGATGTTGCGCGTGTCGCCCTTCTCGGCCGGCACGGTCAGAATCTCGCCGTGGGCTTCAAACACGGCGCGCGCCCCGGTGGGCGAAATACCCTGATTTTGAATCTCGCTGTGCTCTTCGGTGGCCACCCTCGCGAAGTGGGGCCGTAGCTGCGGCATGTCGCCGGCCACGCGAACGTTCACCGTCTTCGACTCGTGCGTACTGAGGTCGTAGAGGCGCAACGCGCCGAACTGTGAATAGACGATCGCGCCGGGTCCCGCCGAGGCCGCCGTGATGTCGAAGCCGTCGTTCTTTACCTCCTGCGTGACTTTCTGCGTCCGGGTGTCATAGGCGAAAAGCGTAACGGACCCGTTCCGGTCCGACAAGAAATAGACGGTGTTGCCGACCCACATGGGGTTTTTGTCGTTGGAATTGTCACGCGGAATCTTGACCACGCTTGAGTCCGAAAGATCCGCGATCCAGACGGGCGTGGTCTGTCCGCCCCGGTATTGCTTCCAGTCCGGCTCCCATTGGAAGGAGGGGACGTAGGCGAGGTGCGATGAGTCCGGCGAGTAGGAACCGTCCTCGGCCATGGGCAGGGGCAGCTCGGCCGGGAAGCCACCTCCCACCGGAACCCTGAAGAGCTTGTTTCCATCGGCGGGGCTATCGCGGTGTGACCGGAAGAGAACCTGTTTTCCGTCCGGCGTCCAGCCGACGGCCACGTCGGCGCCGGGATGGTAAGTGAGGCGCCGTGGTTGGCCGCCGGCGGCTGGCGCGATGTAGACATCCACGTTGCCGTCGTAGTTTCCGGTGTACGCCAGCCACGCTCCGTCGGGCGAAAAAATCGGGCCGCTCAACAAGCCGGTGCCGGTCACCAGCCTCTGGGCTTCGCCTCCCTCGCGGCTCACAATCCAGATGTCGCCACCGTAGGCGAAGGCGATCTGCGTTTTGCTCACCGTGGGTGATTGCAGCAACAACGGCCTGTAGCTCTGTCCCTGGCAGCAGACGGCCGCCGTCAGCAGCGCACCGGCAACGCCCAGCCAATTTCTCATTGTGACGTCCCCCTTTGGGTTGGCTCAATCCACCGCTTCGCCCGGAGATTTCCTTAAGGCACGCATCCGGCAGGCAATACCAGATTCTAACGCAAGCGGGCGATCAATGCGCTCCGCGTCGCGCCGCAGCACAGCGCGCTGGTATGGCGGCCGCCCTAGCCGGCCGCGGCCGCGCTCAAGGCGAGCTCGATCAAATGATCGTCCGAGTCCCCAGCCGGGCCGAAAATCAGGTTGTCGATCAGCCGCGCCGCACCCACCCGCGACGCCACCAGCGCGACCATTCCGGGCTCGACACGATCTACCGCCTCCATTGTGGCCGGGTCTACAATTGCGGCGTACTCCGGCTTCGCCAAGGGCTCGGACTCGAGCACGGCGCGCATCTCCGCGAGTAAAGTGGCGGCGCAGTGTTCGCCGGTCTCAAAGAGTTCTTGCGCCCGCCGTAAGCTGCGATAAAGCGCCGGCGCCGCCCGCCGGTGCTCCGGGTTGAGATAGGTGTTCCGCGAGCTCAGCGCAAGCCCATCCGGCTCGCGCACAATGGGGCAGACCGCGATACGCGTGCCGACGTTCAGGTCCTCGACCATGCGGCGGATCACCATAACCTGCTGAAAGTCTTTTTGGCCGAAATAGGCGGCCTCGGGTTCAACAAGATTGAGGAGCTTCAGCACCACCGTCGCCACCCCGCAAAAATGCGCAGGGCGCGCAGATCCCTCCAGAGGCTCGGCCACCGGCCCGGGCTCTACATGAGTTCCGAAGCCTCGAGGGTACATCTCAGCGGCCTCCGGCGCGAAAACAATCTCGACGCCGAACGGGCGCAGCAACTCCAGGTCGCGATCGAGACTTTTCGGGTAGCGCGCGTAGTCCTCAGCGGGCCCAAACTGCAAGGGGTTCACGAAGATCGAAACCACCAAAGCGTCGCATTCCGACTGAGCCCGCCGCACCAGGCTAAGGTGCCCCTCGTGAAGCGCGCCCATGGTGGGCACCAATCCCACCACCCGCCCTTGACGCCGAAGCCTGCGCGCATCGGTGCGCATTTCGCCGATTGACGACACGATTCGCATGGTGTGGAACTCAGGGGCGGAAGCTGTCTAGGTCCGAACGCGCTCAAACTCCTGGCGGACGGCCGACGGCCAGTGATAACTCTCGCCATCCGCGGGGTAGTCACCGCCGAGCACGTCCTGACGGTAGCGCGCAATCGCCTGACGCATGACGTCCGCCACGTTGGCGTAGGCGCGCACAAACTTGGCCGGCGGCTGAAAGCTCAGTCCGACCAGGTCGTGGAACACAAGCACCTGGCCGTCGCAATCGGGGCCGGCGCCGATGCCGATGGTCGGAATCCGGAGTCTCAGAGTGATTCGGGCGGCGAGCTCGCGCGGCACCCCTTCCAGCACCACGGCGAATGCTCCCGCATCCTCCACGGCCTGGGCGTCGGCGAGGACCTCGCCGGCAGTCTCCACCGTTTTTCCCTGCACCCGATAACCACCCTGGCTGTGCACCGACTGCGGCGTAAGGCCGACGTGGCCCATCACCGGAATCTCCGCTTCCACCAGCTTGCGGATCACCTCCGCACGGCGGCGCCCGCCCTCCAGCTTGACGGCTTCGGCCCCGCCTTCCTTCAGGTAGCGGATGCTGGCATCCACCGCGCGGCTGGCCTCGGCGTGATAAGCGCCGAAAGGCAGATCGGCAATCAGCATCGCACGCCGCACAGCCCGCCGCACCGCCTTCAGGTGGTGCATCATCTCCTCAACCGTCACCGGCACCGTCGAGTCGTAGCCCAGAACCGTCTGGGCAAGCGAGTCACCGACCAGGATCATGTCGATTCCAGACTCGTCCACCAGTCGGGCTGTGGGGTAATCGTAGGCCGTCAGGCAGGTGATGCGCTCGCCGCGCAGCTTACGCTCGAGAATGTGGGGAACGGTAACTTTGCTCACGGCCTCAGAATTGGGGTCCATGGCAACCTCCGGTGTCAGTTGTCCGTCGTCCGTCGTCCGTTGTCAGTGGCCCGATGCAACCGGACCATCGCGCAAACGGCGAACGCCATGCGCCGCTGCAGACGGCCGTCGCGACAAAACCCAACCGTTAGCGGACCCTAAAAACAGCAGGCCCTCTCTGAACCGGATTGAATGCCAGCGCTCGCGAAACGCTCGGCAGAGGGCCCGCGGGGGCCTTCGCTCATCCGGACGGAGAGGGCCTGAACCTGCATCAGGTGTCAGGTGCTAGAGGAATCAGACGCCAAGGCTAGTCACGCCTTCTACGATCTGGCACCTTGCACCTGATACCTGCCACCTGGTTGCACCCGTCTCAGTCCGCATCCGCGGATCTAAGCGGCAAAAAATACTGCGTGCCGCGCACCGGCTGGCGGAGCCGCTTCAGCAGCCCCTCAAGGTCGGCGTTCCGGTGGACAAAATCCATCTCGGACGCTTCCACCACCAGCAGGTCGCTCGACTTGTAATGATGGAAGAAGTGGTCGTAAGCCTGCACCAGTTCTTCCAGGTACTCGTCGGAGATCTCGTGCTCCTCAGCCACGTTTTTCAGCCCGATGCGCACCCTCAGCGTCTCCGGCTTCCCTTGTAAGTATATCACCAGATCGGGAATCGGCACCTGCTCCGCCAGCAGCGCGTAGTACTGCTCGTAGAGCTTGAGCTCGGCGTCGTTGAGATTGAGGTAGGCGTAAATCTTGTCCTTCTCGAACAGGTAGTCGCTGATCACCAGCCGGTGCGCCGTGCTGGCGAGGTCCAGCTTCTGCCACTGCTTGAACCGTTCCATCAAAAAGTAAAGTTGCGCCGAAAAACCTGCGCCGGGCTGGTCGCGATAAAAGCGGCTGAGAAAGGGATTGTCCTCGATATCGCTCAGCACTGAGGCGTGCAGGCGCTCAGCCATCAAAGTCGCCAGTGTGCTCTTGCCCACGCGCATCGGGCCTTCGATGGCGATGAAACGCGGCGGATCGAAATGGGCAGCGTCGGGCATGGGGAATAACTGTCCGTTGTCAGTCGCCAGTTTCGATTCAGTTCGTGGATCGTCGTTCGTAGATCGTAGCTCGCAAATCGAACTGAGCCGGCAACCAACCACGATCGACGAACTACGACCTCTCCGGCATCCGAATCGCCTCGCCGGGCGGAGCGCCGGCAAGCATCTCGCGAACCATCTGCCGCGTCACCGGATGCTCCGCGTCGCCGGCGATCTCGCTGAGCGGCAGCAGCACGAACCGGCGCTCACCCATGCGGGCGTGCGGAATAGTCAGTTCCGCCGAGTGGACAATTGCGTTGCCGTAAAACAAAATGTCGATATCGATGGCCCGCGGGCCGTTGCGACGGCCGGGCCGCCGGCCGAGCGCGCGCTGAATCGCCTGGCAGCGCTGGAGCAACTGGAGAGGCATCAAGTCGGTCCCCACCTGCGCGGCGCAGTTCAAGAACCAGGGCTGAGCTGTGTAGCCTACAGGCTCGGTGCGATAGAACGAGGATACCCGCCGCACCTCCACACCTGATTCGCCGAGCCGCGTCAGCGCGTTCGTGATGTTGGCCCGCCGGTCCCCCAGATTGGAGCCGAGTGCGAGAAAAACGCGCCGCATTTGATTGGCGATCGATGATTGCAAGTCGATGATTGACGGTGGCGTCGCGCCGTATTCTTCAATCATCAACCTTCAATCGGCAATCGGCCATGACCTCCACCCCAATTGGGTCGTGGTCCGAAAGGGGAACGGCGCAGGCTTCGCGCAGCTCGTGAATTACCACCGGGCTCTCGGCGCGCAGGCCGCGAGTAGCGAACCAGTCAATCTTGATAGGGCAGCGCCCGCCGTGATTGCGCAGCGCCCAGCGCATGAAAGCGAAGCACCAGTCCGGCACCCACTCGCCCAGGTTCTGCCTCGTCTTGGCGCAGGCGGCATCGTAGCCGCCCGTGCGCTCGCCGATCAGGTTGCAGGCGCGGTAGTCGAAGCCGGACTGTTCGAGACTACCGAACAGGTCCTTCTCAAACCAACGGTACGGATGCAGGTAGTGATTGTTGATGACGTTGTCCACGCCCATAAAGACGCGCAGCCAGAAACCGGCGATGGCGTGGGCGGGGTCAGACGAGTTGTAGGTGGTGGTGTTCCAGTCGCCGCCTAGCACCACCGGCCCGGCTGACCTGAGCCCATCCAGAATCTCGCGCATCTGGTGGGCGCGATGGCGCTGGCTGGAGTTGGCGTCGAGGTGGGAGCACACTGCCGTAAGCGAGTAGTTGGGGAATTCCACCTCAGCCGCCACCGCCGCCTGCCGCCCCAGGCGCTTTTCGCGCCCTTTCATTTTGTCGATGCCGTTCTTAAGAAAAATCGCCCGCACGTCGCGCAGTGGATAGCGGCTGAGCACGGCGTTGCCATGCAGGCCGAGCTCGTTTTCGCCTGCGGCGTGGTACTCGACGCCGGAGCCCTTCGAGAGGTTCAGATAACAGGGCACAAAGGCGTAGTGAAGGCCGATCTCGCGCGCAATCTCCTGGGCCACGGCGCGATTCCGCGACCGCGCCATGCCCACGTCCGTCTCTGTCAGCAGCAGCACGTCGGCCGCGCGGAGGTAAGGGTGGGAGCGCAGAGCCTCGAGCTGGCCGTCAAGCTCAATGCCGCGCTCCAGGTTCCAGGCCACAACCCGATAGCGCGCGCGCGCCGGCGCCCGGTCGCGGCTGAAGTCGCCCAATTCCGGCGTATCGAGCGCAGTGCGGATGGCAGGCTCCAGCCGCCGATATACAGGATCGTTGAGAAGCTCGGGAGTGGACCGGCAGCGTCGCAGCTCGGCGAAGTGGGGCTGAATCTCCTCGCGGATCAAGCGGTAGATGTCGTCACCGGCCGCCGCGCCCGGGCTTAGCGGGCGGCCGGCGTGGACCCCTCGCCCACAATTCCCGACGGGGACACCAACCGCCGCACCGGCATCCGCATTGAGCAGGCGCTCACTCATTCGCAGACCCCGCCTGATTGAAGAGCGGCGCCATGGTCGCCACCGGCAAGGGTAAGTTCAGGTGCCGGTAGGCGGCATCGCTGGCGCGGCGGCCGCTCTTGGTGCGGCTCACAAATCCCTGTTGTAGCAAATACGGCTCCACCATATCCACCAGCGTGTCCACTTCCTCGTTGAGGGTGGCGGCGAGCGCTTCCACGCCTACCGGTCCGCCCTTATATATTTGGATGATCGTTTTCAAGAAGCTGCGGTCGAGATCGTCAAGGCCCATCGGGTCCACGCCCTCCAGGCCGAGCGCCGCCACCGCCACTTGCGCGGCGATGCGCCCCTGCGCCTTCACATCGGCGTAGTCGCGAACCCGCCGGAGCAATCGATTGGCGACGCGAGGCGTGCCCCGCGCGCGCTGCGCGATTTCGCCGGCACCAGAAGCGTCAACGTCGACACCGAGGATCTTCGCGGAGCGGCGCACGATCTCACTGAGCTCGGCGGCGCTGTAGAACTCGAGGTGATAAAACAGGCCGAAGCGATTGCGCAGCGGAGCTGAGAGGCTCCCCGCCCTAGTGGTGGCCCCTACCAGGGTGAACTTCTTCAGAGGCACGTTCACCGTCTTCGCAAACATGCCCTTGTCAAGGACAAAATCGACCTTGAAATCCTCCATGGCCGGGTAGAGAAATTCCTCCACCGTGGCCGGCAGGCGGTGAATCTCGTCGATGAAGAGCACGTCGTTCACGGCCAGGTTGGTGATAATGCCCATCAGGTCGCCGGTGCGCTCCAGCGCCGGGCCCGAGGTCACCACGATCTTGGCGCCCATTTCGTGAGCGATGATGTGGGCCAAGGTCGTTTTGCCGAGGCCCGGCGGCCCGTAGAAAAGAGTGTGCTCCAGCGCCTCGCCGCGCCCACGCGCCGCGCCCAGTGCTATTTCGAGCTTTTCCCTCAGCCGCGGCTGCCCGACGTACTCTGCCAGAGTCGGCGGGCGCAGGGTCTTGTTGAGCTTCTCGTCTTCCGGCGAGATCACACTGGGCGAAACTAAGCGTTCTCTCATGCCAGCGCCAAGATAGCGTTGCTGATTCTAAAGAACATAGTGGCTTCGTTCCGCGATTTCGAGTGTTTTTCAGCGAGCGCCCCCCCCGACGCGATGCCGGACAAGCCTCGGGGCGGGCACACTCCACAGCCCAAAACGCCTTTGCTGATTCTAAAGCACATAGTGGCTTCGTTCCGCGTTTTCAGCATGTTTTTCGCGCAGCAGTTGCCGTACGGGCAGGCTGGGCTTCCGACCCGTCCGACGGTCGCCGGGGTGAGCTCGCCACATCCATTGACAGGCGCAACACCCTCAGCGTCTTGATGACTGATTTTAAATAACATTCCAGCTTTATTCCCGGCCACTCCTAATCGGCAGGAGGGTCTACCTGTACCCATTATGCTCGCGAATGCCGACCTCCGGCCACCAGTTCGGTTGGTGAAAGGATGCATGGAACTCAGCCACCTAACTGCTTCTGCTCAAAGACTTTTTTCAGAAAATCCTCAACAGTCTTTAGATGCTTGTGCCGGCCAAAGATATCCGCCACCATTCGCAACGCCTCGCCACGCGAGTACTCGAGCTGCTCCAACACCTGGGCGGCCTCGGCGCGCAACTCGGCGTCCGTCTCCTGCTCCACCGAGAGCGGCGGCTCGTTCGGGGCCAGTGCGAACTTAGCCATTTTACCCCGCAACTCCATGGTGATGCGTTCAGCCATCTTGGGGCCGATGCCCGGCAACTCCTGAAGGAAACGCGCGTCCCCGCGCTCGATGGCCTGCGCGATCTCGTTCATGGGGCGGATGAGGCACCTGAGCGCCTTGGCAAAGCCTACGCCCGGCACGTCGGTGAAGGTTTCAAAAAACTCGCGATCGAGCGGGTCGAGAAACCCCACCAGCTTGGGCGTGAGATGGCCTCCGCCGAGGCCCCCATCAATGTAGTAGATGGTGTAAAAGGTGAGCGGGTTCGCCCGGTCGTCCGGCGGGCTCTGGCGCAGGCGTGAGGCGATGCCCGACGGCACCAGCACCTCGTAGCAAAGCGGATCAACGCGCACCAGCAGGGCATTGCGCCGGATGCGGTCGTAAAGGACTTCGCCTGTAATTTCGGAGATCATGGTCCGCCGTCAGTTGTCCGTTGCCCGTCGTCGGTTGTCAGTGGTCAGTCGTCCGTTGTCAGTGGTCAGTCGCCCATTGTCAATTGCGTGTGACTGACCGCTAGTTCCGTGACAGTAATTCCGCATGTTGCCTCGGTCGCGCAATCACCGGCTCCCCCTATGGCTTGTCACTCGCCACTCGCCACTCGTCACTTGTCACTCGCCGCTTCTCGTTCGTATTTACACCTTCACCGGCCTGTTCTCCCGGCACGATTGGTAAATGGCCTGAATCAGCTTCTCATCGCGGAGGCCCTCCTCACCGGGCGTACGCGGCTCGTGGTTGCCAAGGATGCAGTCGGCGAAATGGTCGGCTTCGCGCGAGAACTGGTCCGGGTAGTGATCGGCTACCGGCTCGCCGATGGCCGCCGACTCCTGGCCCTCAGAGCGCATGCGAATGCCCTCGTAGGTGAACGCGGGGCCGAGCTCCACCCAACCCTTCGAGCCCGTGGCGCGGTAGGAATTCCCGCAGTTGGCGCCGTAGCTGGTGTAACAATTGGTGAGCACGCCGGAGGGGAAGCGCATGGTCCAGACGAGATTCTCCTCCACTTCGTTGAAGCGGCCGTCGCGATCGATCACGGACCAGGTGGCGTTGAGCTCGGTGGGCTCCTCGCCGCTCAGGTAACGGCACGCCTGAAGGCTGTAGATGCCCACGTCCACCAGGGGCCCGCCGCCCGCCATTTTCTTATTCAGACGCCACTCACCGGGTGAGATGTTAAACCCGAACCCCGTGTCGATGAGTTGCAGCCGGCCTACGTAACCATCGCGGATAAGCTGGATGGCCCGCAGGTTGGTAGGCTCGAGGCGGCAGCGATACGCGATCATCAGCTTGCGATCTGCCTTGCGGCAAGCCGCAATCATCTGCTCGCACTCGGCCACCGAGTTGGCCATCGGCTTCTCGCAAAGCACGTGCTTGCCCGACTGCGCGGCTCGGATCGTGTATTCGGCGTGCATGCCGTTCGGCAGCGCGATATAGACCGCGTCCACCGTCGGGTTGTGCGCGATCTGCTCGTAATTCTGGTAATTGTAAATGGCGCTTCGGGGAACGCCGTACTGCGCCGCCACACGCTCCGCCTTGTCTCGGTGGCCGCTCACGAGCGCGGTGATTCTGGAGCGTTGCGAAACCTTCACGCCGGGCATGAACTGGCCCATCGAAATGCGGCCCAGGCCCACGATGGCGTAACCGATTCTGCGCCCGTCCTGCTGCGGCTCAGGGGCTCGCCCGGGCAGGGCCGCCCAGGCGGCGAGCCTCCGGCGGGCCAGCGGCGCCGCCGCCGCTCCACCCAGCACTTCCAGGAAACCCCGCCTCGACAGACCCATTTCCGTTACCTCCCGCCGTCCTCCCGCCAGGACTGCACGTAGCAAAGCGCGGCGGCCAGTGCGTCTGCCACGTCGGGCGGGTGGGGCACGCCGTTCAGAGCGAAATGGTGCTGCACGGCGCGCTGCACCTGCAATTTACTGGCATTGCCGTTGCCGGTCACCGCCTGCTTGATGCGCTTCGCCGGCAGGCTCACCACGGTGACCCGCGCCAGGCGGGCCGCCAGGCAGATCACGCCGCGCGCATGGCCCATCAGGATGGCGGTGCGCGGGTAGTCGGCGTGGCTGTAAACCTCCTCCAGGCACACCTTCTCGGGCCGGAATTCCCGGATCACTTCGTTCACGCTCTCGAACAGCTTTTCGAGGCGCGCCGCCAGATTGTCGCCGCGGGCGGGCGGCAGGCGGATGACGCCGGCCTCAATCAGCACCGCTTCCCGGCCGCGATGTTCAACGACGCCATACCCGGTGAGGTTGAGACCGGGGTCGATGCCCAGCACGCGCGCCGGCCTGCCTCGGGTTGCCATGCAGGGCGATTGTATCCCAGGTGGCAGTCCTGAGGGGTTGGGTGTTCGGAATTAGGGGTTAGAATCTGGCAGGTGATTCGAGGAGGAACCGGATGCCAATTGAGTTTCAGCGCGTCGTTCCGATTCTGCGCATCTTCAGCATCGAGAAAGCCAACGTATTCTACGTGGACTATCTCGGCTTTACGGTGGACTGGGAGCACCGGTTTGAAGACAGGGCTGTCCAACTATAAGTTGAATAGCGGCAGTTGGATAGCGCGTTCGGTTTCGGCGAGGTTGTCCTCGAACTCGAAAAGCCCCTGTGAAATCGGGGTTTTTTCGAAGATGGTGACGCTGAGGATTTGGAGCATTTTGT
>DATJAQ010000336.1:0-7933 GCA_035516075.1 Terriglobia bacterium
GCGGCCCCGCGGACCTGGACGATTGGGCCTTGGCGCTATGGAAGGACCCGCGCGTCCAGGCCGCATGGGAAGTGGCCGCCGAGAACTACGCCCTGCTTGCCCGCGAAGGGGCGAGCGAAGAAGCCGGCGGTGGTGCGCCAACGCGTCGCGACAACACGGCAGCGGTGACGACAGCGCCGCTTAAGGGCACACCTTTGGTGAACGATCCGCCTGAGGCCCTTGTTCTTCCCGGAATGGAGGCTGCCCGCAAGCCCCGCCAGCGGGCTTCGCGCATCCCGGCATCGGGCAGCGCACCCGATTTCGGCGAGTTCCGTAAAGAGTTCAAACGCATCATTGTTGAGGAGACGGTTCCGGAGAACATCCCGTGGGCGGTGCCCTACGCCGAGCTGGACGAGAAGCGCGGAGTCAAGGTCCCGGCCAAGGTGAAGAGCATTCGCGGCAAACTTAACGTCCCGCGGGAGCGGTTCCATTTGCGCGGCAAGAGCCTGTATCTTTGGGCGGGCTTGCAATTCAAGTAGGGGATTTAGGGTAAGCTGAGGTCGAAGAGGGAGAACTTGAGCCGTGGTTAAGGACGTCACCGAGGACATTGTCCGCTGCCTGGTGGAGGCGGCGCAGCCGGAGAAGATCATCCTGTTCGGCAGCCGGGCGCGGGGCGACGCGCGGCCCAACAGCGATTTCGACGTGCTGGTGATCAAGGAATCGGACGAGCCCCGATACCGGCGCGACGCTCCCCTCTATGTTGCCCTGGCGGGCCTTGACGTACCGGTGGACGTAATGGTTTATACGCCCGAGGAAATCCGCGAGTGGAGCGAGGTCCCCATGGCTTTCATCACCACGGCCGTCCGCGAGGGGAAGGTGGTGTATGAAAGACAAGGCTGAGCTGGTTCAGGGGTGGCTGCGAAAGGCGGCCAGCGACGTGGTGAGCATGGAGGCAACGCTCCAGGCGGGTTCGCTGGACGGCGCCTGCTTCCACGCCCAACAGGCGGCTGAGAAGTACTTGAAAGGCTATCTGAGCTGGCACGACCGGCCTTTCCCCCACACTCACAACCTGAGTGACTTGATCCAAAGTTGCGCCGGGATCGATGCCACCTTTAGCTCGCTGGCGCCGGCGGCGGCGGAGCTCACGCCCTATGCCGTACGGCTGCGGTACGACGACTCATTTTGGCCGCCACACGACGTGGCGGCGCACGCCTGCGAATCGGCCCGGACGGTGCGGGATTTCGTTCTAGGCCGACTTCCGCACGACCTCGTAAAATCCTTCTGATGCCCGCCCACGACATCATCGACAACCGCAACCAACGGCTGGTGGACCACATCAACCGCATCCTGGCCTCTACCGATTCGGCCCGCTTTGCGGTGGGCTACTTCTTCCTTTCCGGCCTCACCAGCGTTGCCGAACGGCTCGGTGGCGTAAAGGAACTGCGCCTGCTGATCGGCAACACCACCAATCGAGAGACCCTGGAACAGATCGCCGAAGGATACCGGCGCCTGGAGTTGGTGGCCGAACGCCTGGAGGAGCAGAATTACCCCAAGCGCACCGAGTCGAAAAACATGGCCGAAACCACGGCCGCGAACGTCCGCGACGCCGTCGAATTGATGGACCAGACCGACGAGGGCGAGCGGCTGGTGAAGACGCTGGCGCGGATGATCGAAGAGAAGCGCGTGAAGGTGCGCGTTTACACCAAGGGGCGGATGCACGCCAAGGCCTACATTTTCACCTACGGCAAAGTGTACGACCTGCTCCGGCGCGAGGTGGAGCGGCACGAGAATGGGATTGCAATCGTGGGCTCCTCCAACCTTACGCTTTCCGGGGTAACTCACAACACGGAACTGAACGTGGTGGTACAGGGCAACGACAATCACGCTGAGCTGGCGCGCTGGTTTGACGAGCTGTGGGATGAGTCCCAGGACTTTGACGAAGCCTTGATGCAGGAGATCCGGCAGTCCTGGGCCATCGCCGCCGTCCGGCCCTACGACATTTACCTGAAGACGCTTTACGCGCTCGTGAAAGATCGCTTGGAGGGAGATGAGGACACCGACGTTCTGTTCGACGACGAGATCACGAAGCGCTTGGCGGATTTTCAGAGGGTAGCCGTGAAGCGCGCCCTCCAGATCATTCGCGACTATGGCGGCGGCTTTGTGGCGGATGTGGTGGGCCTCGGCAAGAGCTACATTGGCGCGGCTATCGTGAAGCATTTTGAGCGCACGGAGCATGCCCGCGCGCTGATCCTGTGCCCGGCGCCCCTAAAGGAGATGTGGGAGCGCTACAACGAGGTATATCAGCTTAACGCCGAGGTGCTCTCCATGGGGTACCTGAGGGAAAACAACGGCGCGTTCAACTTTCTGCTGGACAACTTTAAGTACAAGGACCGCAATTTCGTTCTGATCGACGAGAGCCACAATCTCCGCCACCGGGATACGCAGCGCTACAAGGTGGTGCAGGCCTTCCTGGCCACGGGCAGGCGGTGCTGCTTTTTGACGGCCACGCCGCGCAATAAGAGCGCCTGGGACGTGTACCATCAGATCAAGCTTTTCCACCAGGACGACAAGACTGACCTGCCGGTGACGCCGCCGGACTTGAAACAGTATTTCAAGCTGATCGAGAGCGGCGAGCGCAAGCTGCCCGAGCTGCTGGCTAACCTGCTGGTGCGGCGTACACGGAATTACATCCTGAAATGGTACGGGTATGACGCCGTAACGCAGCAGCCGGTCGATCCCGCGCGCTTCGATGAGTACAAGGACGGGCGGCGGCGCGCCTACGTGATGGTGGCCGGCCGGCACCAGTTCTTCCCCAAGCGCGAACTGGACACGATCGAGTACAGCATTGAAGAGACTTACCAGGGCCTCTACCACCGATTGCGCGGGTATCTGGGCAAGCCGCACAAGACTTTGCCCGTCGCACCCCTTCCTGAGGAGCTGACGTACGCGCGTTATGGCTTGTGGCACTACGTGGCAAAAGACAAGCAGAGGCACGAGCCTTACGCCAGCCTGCATCGGGCGGGCCAGAATTTGCACGGTTTGGTGCGGGTGCTCTTGTTCAAGCGCTTCGAGTCGAGCGTGTACGCGTTCCAGGAGACTATCCGACGGCTGCTCACGGTTCACGAGAGATTTCTGGCGGCGCTCAGGGAGGGAATCGTGCCCGCCGGCGAGGACGCCGAGGACATCCTCTACGAGTCGGATTTCTCCGAAGAGACCGATCTGGTGGACGCCCTGCGCCAGGTCTCGGACCGGTATGACGCGCGGGACTTCGATCTGGCCAGGCTGGTGGAACACATCGAGCACGATATCCAGCTCTTCAAGCTGATTCAAAAGCTGGTGGAGCCTATCACGCCGGCCGAGGATGCCAAGCTCCAGAAGCTGAAGGCGAAGTTGAGCGCCGCGCCGCTTCGTGATGGAAAGCGGCTGATTTTCACCCAGTACGCGGACACGGCCCGCTACCTCTACGACAACCTGAACCCGGACGGCGCCCGCAACGACATCGACGTGATCTATAGCGGCGACAAGAGCAAGGCGCGCGTGGTGGGCCGCTTCGCGCCCAAGGCCAATCCCGAGTATGCGCGCCAAGCGGGCGAGAGCGAATTGATGACCGTGGTAGCCACGGACGTGCTCGCCGAGGGCTTGAACCTGCAGGATTGCGACAAGATCGTGAACTATGACTTGCACTGGAATCCGGTGCGCCTGATCCAGCGCTTCGGCCGCATCGACCGCATCGGCTCCGAGCATAACGTAGTGTACGGGTTCAACTTCCTTCCCGAGACCGCTCTCGACCGGGAGCTGGGCGGGCTCAAACAGGTACTTCACAACCGCATTCAGGAGATTCACGACACCATCGGCGAAGACGCATACATTCTCGATCGAACGGAGCAGCTCAATGAAGAAGCGTTGTATGCCATCTACGAGAAGAAGGGCGAAGATCTGGGCAAGTTCGAGGACGAAGAAGAACCGCTGCTTGACCTCAACGAGGCGGAAGAGATCCTGAGGCAGTTGCGCAGCGAGAATCCGGCGGAGTACGAGCGCGTTGCCAATCTGCGCGACGGCATCCGGTCTGCGAGGCCGGCGAGCTCGCGCGGGCTGTACGTTTTCTGCCAGGCTGGGCGCTATCAGCAGCTTTTCCTGGTGGACGACAAGGGCGCCATCGAGTCGCGTGATGTTCCGAGCGCGCTCGGCGCGGTGAAGTGCGGGCCGGAAACGCCGGCGGGGAAGATGCCCGAAGGGTACAACGCCGCCGTGATGAAGGTAATGCGAGCCTTCAGCGAAGAGGTGAAGCACCGGCAGGCGGAGCGCGAGCATACGCTCTCGCTGAGCCACGGCCAGCGCTACGTGCTGAGGGAACTGCGCGTGATCTTCGGAGCCGCGACAGACGACGACGAGAAGGCCCAAATCAACCTTCTGGAAAAAGCCTTTCGCGGAACCGTGACGGGCGCGGTGAATCGCGAACTGAACCTGTTGCGCCGTAACGCGGTGATGGGGCAGGCCCTGCTGAAGAGCCTGGCGAAGCTTTACACCCAACACAGCATGAAAGACTGGATGGACCGCCGCACCCTCCAGCTTGAAGAGACGCCGATTCCCAGGATCGTTTGCAGCGAAGCGCTCGGGTAAAATGACGGCGGTCGAAGGCCGGCGCTTCGGGCGCGATGGGCGCAAGGAAAGAGGTTGAGGGTGCGCGAAGCGCCTTGGAGTGCGGCGGCTTGACGCCGCTCTCCAGAGGCTAGCTTGCTAGCCGCTGTTCTGCCACGCGTGGCGCTGGTCAGCGCTGCGCGAAATACCGCGAGCAAGCTCGCGGGGAGAAAGCGGCAGCAAGCTGCCGCACTCCAGAGCTTCGCCGGCGTTGCTTTGAACAGCCGGCCCATTCCGTGGGCTCAGAGCCTGCCCTGAGCTTGCCGAAGGGGCAGGCTCTGAGGGCCGGCGCTACGCGCCGCCGGGCGAAGCCACCCGCAGCATGGTGAGCTGCGCCCTCAATCGGAACGGACCGCGGGCTATCCCGCTCATACCTGGCGCCTCCCCCCGGGTCCACACCATGGTGCGCGAGCGTGAGTCTTTGAAGCGCCAAAAAACCTTGGCCCACACGGTTGTGCGTAGCGACGACGGTTTTGAAACGCCGCCATTTCCCGCTCCACACGCTTGTGCGCGGATGGGTGGTGTTTGAAGTTCCATCGGAAGGCGATTCGCGGAGTGAAAACGGTCTGATTTCCGGAGCCTTTCCACGCCTGCGCGCCGCGCGCAGGCGGGCGCGGCGTGGGCCTGGCCGAAACCGCGCCGTTGTGCGGAATTGGACGCGTATGAACCTCAGTAAAAGGCGATCGAGGCCCGGACTCCGAACGCCTTTCAGCCTCGATCGCCCGTCGCGAGTCGGGATGGCTTTGCGCGCGGCCGCCACCGGCGCGAATTCCTCAGGCGCCACACGATTGTGCGGGGCAGCCGCGGATTGAACCGCAGAAAACGGCGATTTTTGGGCCAAAGTGTCTCGTTTCGCTACACTTTTTTCTTTTCTGCGGCAGTTCGCGCCGTTAGGGGCGATCGGCGGCCCCAAATACCCTTCAAGCCTAATCCCATCAACAGGCTAGAGCCGAACTTCGGCCCTTCGGCCCTCCTCAGGCGGCACGAGGCGCGAAAAGAGGTGCGCGGTGTGTCCGAGCCGGCCGGCCTTCGGGCGCCCCAACCGCGTGAAACTGGGCACGACGGGGGTGCGGGTGGGTGGCGGGCTGGCGGCGGCCCTCACCGGGCGCCCGGCGGGCCTCGGGGGCGAAACGGTTCCAAGTTGAAGAAAACAGGCCTAATATTTTGCTTGACAAAGCCAATCGCAAATTGCTATATGTATATCGCGATCTGTGATTGGCAATGTTGGCGCCGGTTTTCGACTCTCGACTCTCGTGATGGCCATGCGACTGGGTGAAAAAATCCGCTACTTGCGCTCCGTGGAGGGAACGGTGCGGGGGCTGAGCCGGGAGATGACGCAGCAGGAGGTGGTGCGCGCCATCCGCAAGGAGCTGCGCAAGACCATTAGCCAAAGTTACCTTTCGCAGATCGAGAACGGGGTGCGGCCGCACCTGACGAACTCCAGCCGCATGCTGCTGGCGCGGTTCTTCAAGGTGCATCCCGGTTATCTGGTGGACGATCCCGCGGGCTATCACACCGAGCTCACCTCGCACCTTCCGGAGCTCGAGGACCGGCTGGACCTGTGGCTGATCGACGGCGCGGAGCGCTTCCGCCGCGATCACGGCGTGAATCAGGCGCTGCTCAAGCTGGCCTTGCGGGGCGACACGCGGCAGTGCCTGGTGCTGATGAGCGCCATTCTCGACACCCCCGGCCTGGCGGAGCGGCTGCTGGACGTGCTGGGGCCGGATCGCACTCGAGGCGGAGGCGGGGCGCCGGCGGGCGAGCCGCCATTGGCGCAAGGGGCCGCGCCGGGCCGGGAGCGCTCGAGCGGCGCCCCGGGCGCGAGGAGGCGACGCCGATGACGTGGGCTACCTTTTACCTGATCTGTTTTGTGGTGGGCCTGGCGTTCAGTTTTCTCACCCTGCTCACCGGCATGGGCAAGCTGCACGTGGGCCACTTTCACTGGCCGCACTTCGGCCACGCGGTGCACCATCCGGGCGGCGTGGGTCACGCAGGCGCCGGGGGAGGGCGCGGAGCCGGGGCGGCGGGCCACGTGCCCTTTTTCAATTTCTTCTCGTTGATGGCGTTTCTGGCCTGGTTTGGCGGCACGGGCTACCTGCTGACCCAGTATTCGAGCTTGTGGTTCGCGTTCGCGCTCGGCCTCGCCACCGTGAGCGGGCTGGCGGGCGCGGCGGTGGTCTTCTGGTTTCTGGCCAGGGTGCTGATCGCGCACGAGACCCGGCTGGACCCCGCCGACTTCGAGCTGGTGGGCACGCTAGGCCACATTGCTAGCCCCATCCGCTCGGGGGGCACGGGCGAAATCGTCTTCTCGCAGGCCGGAGCGCGCAAGGCTGCGGGAGCGCGCAGCGAGGACGGGGCCGCCATCGAACGCGGCGCCGAGGTGGTGATTACACGCTACGAGCGGGGCATCGCCTACGTGCGGCGGTGGGACGATCTGACGAAATAGCACGAAATCAGCCTGAGGGAAGGTCATGCTTCGCGACGTCTGGTTCTGGATAGGGCTCGGAATGATCGCCGTGGGCGTGCTGCTCACGGTGGCCGGCGAACTGTGCCTGCGGGCGGCGCTGGGATGCTAGGCGAGAGGGTTCGAACCACAAAACAGGAGGGGGCATTATGAACGTGCAGACGGTTTGGGTTGTGACTTCGTTGGGGATTCTGGCGGTCATCATCCTGATGATGTACCTCGCCAGCCTGTACCGGAAGGTAGGGCCGCACGAGGCCCTGGTGGTCTACGGGTTCGGCGGCACGCGCATCGTGAAGGGCGGCGGAACCTTCATCTGGCCCATGGTGCAGAGCTACCGCGTGCTCTCGCTCGAGCTGATGTCGTTCGACGTGGCGCCCCAGCAGGACCTCTACACCAAGCAAGGCGTGGCCGTCACCGTCGAGGCGGTGGCGCAGATCAAGGTGAAGTCAGACCCGGAGTCGGTCACGACGGCGGCCGAGCAGTTTCTCACCAAAACGCCGGCAGAGCGCGAAGGGCTGATCCGCCTGGTGATGGAGGGCCACCTGCGCGGCATCATCGGCCAATTGACGGTGGAAGAAATCGTCAAGCAGCCCGAGATGGTATCCGATCGCATGCGTTCCACCTGCGCGGACGACATGAACAAAATGGGGCTCGAGGTGATCTCGTTCACCATCAAAGAGGTCCGTGACAAGAATGAATATATCAGTAACATGGGGAAGCCCGACGTGGCCCGCATTAAGCGCGACGCAGACGTGGCCGCCGCTGAGGCTGACCGCGACACGCTCATCCGGCGCGCCCAGGCGCAGCGCGACGCCGCTACCGCCAAGGCGCAGGCCGATCAAGACCGCGTAT
>DATJAQ010000337.1:0-5580 GCA_035516075.1 Terriglobia bacterium
GAACTGCACGCGCCGCTCACCCAACCCGGCGTCAACGTGAAGGCGGGCGAGTACCTGCTGGCGGTGAACGGGCGCGAGGTGCGGGCTCCCCAAAACCTCTACAGCTTCTTCGAGCAGACGGCGGGCAAGCAGACCGTGCTCAAAGTGGGCCCCAACGCGGATGGCACGGGGTCGCGGGAAGTTACGGCGGTGCCGGTTCCGGACGAGTCAGCCCTGCGCCACCTCGACTGGATCGAGGCCAATCGCCGCAAGGTGGATGAGCTCAGCCAAGGGAAACTAGCCTACGTTCATCTGCCCGACACGGCCGGCGGCGGCTACACCAATTTCAACCGTTACTACTTTTCGCAAGTGGGCAAGGAGGGTGCGGTGATCGACGAGCGTTTCAATCACGGCGGCGACCTGGCGGATTACATCATCGATTACCTGCGGCGCCCGGTGATGAGTCTTGTGATGACGAGGGAAGGTGAGACCTACTCGGAGCCGGTCGAGTCCATTTACGGGCCCAAGGTGATGGTGATCAACCAATTCGCGGGTTCTGGCGGCGACGCCATGCCTTGGTATTTCCGCAAGGCCGGCATCGGTCCCCTCATCGGCCACCGTACCTGGGGCGGGCTGGTGGGTATCGGCGGGTATCCAACGCTGATGGACGGTGGCAGGGTAACGGCACCGCGCTGGGCGATTTACGGCACACAGGGTGAGTGGGAAGTGGAAAATCACGGCATCGCGCCCGACATCGACGTTGAGCAGGATCCTAAGCTGGTGCGGGAAGGCCACGATCCCCAGCTCGAAAAGGCTGTCGAAGTGGCGCTGGAACTGCTCAAAAAGAATCCACCCAAGACCTATCCCGTGCCGCCCTACCCGGACTATCACCCCCATCTGCCCGCCCAGCCGTGAACGCCCGGGCGGCGTGAGGAGGGGAGCAAGGCTACCCTTTGCTCCCCAGCGCTTCGAGTACCTCGTGAATGTGGCCGTCCACCTTGACGCGGGAGAAGATGTGCGTGATCCTGCCGTCGGGTCCGATGATGCAGGTGGTGCGTACGATACCCATCGACTTGCGGCCGTACATGTTCTTTTCCTGCCAGACGCCGTAAGCTTCGAGGGCCTCGTGCGCCGGGTCGGAGAGCAGAGCGAAGTTCAGCTTGTATTTGTCTCGGAACTTTTCGAGCGCTTCCACCGAATCCGCGCTCACCCCTGCCACCCGCGCGTTTGCGCCGTCCAGTTCTTTTTTGGCGTCACGGAACTGGTTCGCCTCGCTCGTTCAACCAGGCGTGTCGGCCTTGGGAAAAAAGTAGAGGACCAGATTGTGGCCGCGAAAGTCTTTCAGACCGAGCTCTTTCCCGGAGTCAGAAGCCAGAGTAAAAGCCGGCGCCCTGTCGCCAACATTGAGCATGAATTACGCCTCCTCGGTGAGCCTGTTGTGTTCCAACGGTCCCGGGCCGCAAGCCGGACGGCTTCGGCTCGCCGCCTCAGGAGCCCAGTTCGCGCCTCAATACTTCCTGCACTACCTTCGGGTTCGCCTGGCCGCGGGTGGCCTTCATCACCTGGCCCACGAACCACCCGAACGTCGCCGTCTTGCCGCTGCGATACTGCTCGACCTGCGTGGGGTTGGCCGCCATGATTTCGCGCGCCGCCGCCGCGATCTTGTCTGCGTCGCTGATCTGCTCCAGACCTTTTTCGGCGATTACCGCAGCGGCCCTCTTGCCCGTCAGAACCATCGCTTCCAGCACATCCTTGGCAATCTTGCCCGTGATTGCGCCCTTTGCTACCAATGTAATCAGCTCCGCCAGATTCGCGGCTGGGACAGGATAATCCTCGAACCGGCGCTGGTGCTTCTCAATCACAAACTGCAGATCGTTCAGCACCCAGTTGGCCGCAGGCTTGAACTCTCCGGAAGCCGGGGCGACGGCTTCGAAGTAATCGGCCATCGCCCGGGACGAAGCCAGGAGTTGCGCGTCCTGCCTCGGCAGTCCGTATTGGCTGACGAATCGATCCTCCTTTGCCTGCGGCAATTCGGGCAGGGAAAGGCGCACTTCTTCCAGCCATTCAGCCGAGACCACCAGCGGCGGCAGGTCAGGCTCCGGAAAATAGCGGTAGTCGTGCGCGTGTTCCTTCGTCCGCATGGCATAGGTGCGCTGCTCGCGGCTGTCCCACAGGCGCGTCTCCTGCATCACCCGGCCGCCGCCCTCCACAATGCCGATCTGGCGGTCGATCTCGTACGCCAGGGCCTTCTGAATAAAGCGGAACGAATTCACGTTCTTTACTTCGGTCTTGGTGCCAAACTCCTCCGCGCCGCGCGGCCTGACGCTGACGTTCGCGTCGCAGCGCAGGCTGCCCTCCTCCATGTTGCAGTCCGAGACTTCGAGGTAGAGCATCACAGTTTTCAGGCGCGTCAGGTAGGCGTGGGCCTCCTCCGGCGTGCGCATATCGGGTTCGCTCACGATTTCGATCAGCGGCACGCCGGAGCGGTTGAGGTCGATATACGAGGTCCGGTCGGAGTCCGGAAATCCCTCGTGCAGCGACTTGCCCGCGTCTTCTTCAAGGTGAACGCGGGTGATGCCGACCTGCTTGCGCTGGCCGTCCACCTCGATCTCGAGCCGCCCCTGCTCCGCCAGGGGCTGGTCGTACTGCGAGATCTGATAGCCCTTCGGCAGGTCGGGATAGAAGTAGTTTTTGCGCGCGAATCGCGAGTGAAGGTTGATGGTGCAATTCAGGCCGAGCGCCGCCTTAAGCGCCATGGTTACGGCCTCTCGGTTCAACACCGGCAGCGCGCCCGGCAACCCCAGGCACACCGGGCAGGTATTCGAGTTGGGCGGGTCTCCGAAGCGCGTCGAGCAGGCGCAGAAGATCTTTGATTTGGTGAGTAGCTGCACGTGGACTTCGAGCCCGATCACGGCTTCGTAGCGGGCTCGAACTTCGGGCGAGATGAGAGTGTCGGCGGGCATGGGCCAGCATCCTCGGGCGCCGTTCCCGGCACGAAGCGATGGGTCTGCGGCGACGGCGCACCGTGTCCATTATAATCGAGGCTTGGGACCGCCTCCCGCCCGCGGCGAGGTTTCTGCGCCTCTATGATTCAACTTTCTTCAGCCGGTAAACATTTCGGCTCCAAAGCTCTGTTCGAAGGCCTGGACTGGCTGCTCACCTCGGGCGAGCGCGTCGGTGTGGTAGGCGGAAACGGCACGGGCAAATCCACTCTGCTCAAGTTGCTCGCGGGGCTCGAAGTGCTCGACGAAGGATCGATTTCAGCGGCCAAGGGCATCACCAGGGGTTATCTTCCCCAGGACGGCCTGTCGCTTTCGGGCCGCACCGTGTTGGAAGAATGCCTCTCCGTGTTTGAGCGGCTTTTCGAGATGGAAAAGGAGATGGAGGCGCTCCGCCACCTGATCGCCGAGCTCGACCCCGAGTCCGGCGAGTACGCGCGCGTCGCCGAGCGCTATCACACCCTCGAAACCGAGTTTCAGCGCCGCGACGGCTACTCGCTTGAGTCACAGGCGGGAGCGGTGCTCAACGGGCTCGGCTTCTCGCGCCGCGACCAGGCCCGTCCTACCGAGGAATTCTCCGGCGGCTGGCAGATGCGGGTGGCTCTGGCCAAGCTTCTGCTGATCAAGCCCAATCTGCTGCTGCTCGACGAGCCCACCAACCACCTTGACCTCGAGGCCCGCAACTGGCTGGAACAGTACTTGGAGGATTATCCTCACGCCTACGTCCTGGTCTCTCACGACCGCTACTTTCTGGACGTCACCGTGAACAAGATCCTCGAAATCTGGAACCGGCGCGCCTGGTTTTACACCGGCAACTACGACCGCTACCTCGCCTTAAAGGCTGAACGGCGCGCCCAGCTCGAAGCCGCCTGGCGAAACCAGCAGGAGCATATTCACCACCTCGAGACGTTCATCAACCGCTTCCGGTACCAGGCCACCAAGGCCAAACAGGTACAAAGCCGCATCAAGGAACTGGAAAAAATCGAGCGCATCGAGCTCCCGCCCGTAGAGAAGGCCATCCATTTCTCGTTTCCGCAGCCCCCGGCCAGCGGGCGCGCGGTGGCCGAGTTTCGAGGCGTCGCCAAGAGTTACGGCGCCACGCACGTGTTCGCTGGGGTCAATTTCGTCATCAATCGCGGCGACCGCGTGGGGCTGGTGGGTGTCAATGGCGCCGGGAAGTCAACCTTGATCAAGTTACTGGCAGGCGCCGAAGCCGCGACGGCCGGTGAGTGCCGCCTGGGCCACAACGTCAAAGTGGATTACTTCGCGCAGGACCAGTACAAGGCCCTCGATCCTGAGGCCCGCCTGATCGACGATATCGCCGCCGTGGCCCCCGCCGCCTTGAGCGGCCAGACGAAACTGCGCACCCTGCTCGGCAGCTTTCTGTTCTCGGACGACGAAGTCTTCAAGCGCATCGGGGTGCTTTCGGGCGGCGAGCGCAACCGCTACGCCCTGGCGCGCATGCTGCTGCGGCCGCCGAATTTTCTGCTGCTCGACGAGCCCACCAATCACCTCGATCTGCAGGCCAAGGACGTGCTGCTGGCGGCGCTCGAGGAGTTTAGCGGCACGGTGGTGTTCGTCTCTCACGACCGCTACTTTATCGACAAGCTGGCCACCCGCATCTTCGAAATCGCGGACGGCAGGCTCCAGGACTATCCCGGTAATTACGAAGATTACCTCTGGCAGAAGGGCCGCTCCGCGGCCGGCTCGCCTGTAGCCTCGATTTCAGCGGGCGATTCGCACCCGGCGCCGGAGCTTGCCCAGCCGGACAGGCGGCTGGCCGATCCGTCCGGCGGCCCGCCTGAGAATCCCGAGGCTCAGCCCCGTAAGGTGAATCCCATCCTCACTCGAAAAATGGAGGAGCGCCGCGGCGAGCTGGAGGAGGAGATCGCGCGCTGCGAAGCGGAAATCGCCGCCTCCGAGCTCGAGCAGTCGCACTTCAGAAGCGCGGACGAGTCGATTCGCCTCGCCCGTATGATTGGCGAGCAGCGCACTGAGTTGCAGGCCCTCGTGCAGGAGTGGGAAGATCTCGCTGCGGCGCTTGAAGAGAGGGGCTAAACGAGGCCGCCAATCAGGTGTACCATGATGACTATGATTCGACACCGCTATCCCTTCCGGTTTGCAGCCGCCGCGCCCTGGGTGGTTGGCGTGCTGCTTGTCCTCGGCTCTGCGTTTCTGCCGCGTCCGCCGGCCGCCGACGCGCAGCAAAATCTGGTTGTGTGGAACGACCAGGAGAAGCCGATTGCTCAGCAACTGAGCGGACTGCGGAAATTGCCCGACGATGTCCGCGCCGCGGCCACGAAACAGCTTGCGCTCCAGATTCGCAGCCTGCCCGCCACGCCGAATAAACTGCGCCTGGCAAACGGCCTCGCCAATCTCTCGACTGAGGGCGACTTCGGTCGCGACACCCTGCAGGAAGTGACCACAACCCTCGCGGAGGCGCTGCGCGAGGAGCCGCCGCCGGAGGTTAAGGGCCAACCCGCGGAGCAGGTACTGGAACTCGCACAGCTCGTGCGCTACGAGCACATGCGGGCGTCGCTGGACTCGCCCCAATTCGCGGCCGCGATGGCCCGGCTTGCCGCCGAGGATCAGCGCCGCCAGC
>DATJAQ010000338.1:0-6998 GCA_035516075.1 Terriglobia bacterium
CTCCAAGCGAAATCTGAACTCAGGCTGCAAGCGCGCTCATAAAGCCGCGCGTCCACTGCTTTGCTTACTTGAGCGCGAACTTGGCGATGAAGGCGTTATAGGTACCCTTGAGGATGGTTTGGAACGCTCCTGGCGTGACCGGAAAATCCGCGGAGCCGGTGTATCCGGTAATGTAGGCGTTATTCGCCCGGTCTAGCGCCAGCCCGGCCGTCGCATGGCAGTACTCTTTGCCGGAGCCGCCCAGATAGGTCGAATAGTAGAGCTGCGTGCCTTGCGTGTTCATCACCGCGAAGAAAGCGTCCGCCATGGTGCCGTAGACCCTCTGAAACGCGCCGGGGGTGGTGGGAAAATCCCTTGAGAAGGTGTTGCCGCGCAGGTAGGCTCGCCCGCTACTGTCAATCAGCAGGGCGGTTACTCCATCGTCCCCGCTGCCGCCGAGGTACGTGCTATACACCAGTTTGCTGCCGGAGGGGTTGAGTTTCGTCACGAACGCGTCGTGATAGCCGCCTGCAAAGGTGGATTGGTAGGCACCAGGCGTCACCGGAAAATTGGTTTCCCACGTCAGGCCCGCCGTGTAGGCGTTGCCGCTCGAATCCACCGCGACGCTGGTAGCGCACGCAGCACAGGGCTGCGTGCCGCTTCCGGACCCGCCGAGGTAAGTGGCGTAATACGCTCCGGAGCCGTTCGGCTTGAGCTTCACCATGAATCCGGCGCTGGCCGCTTGCAGCTTCGTCTGAAATGCCCCTGTTGTAACCGGGAAGTTCTTGGACTCGGTGCCGCCCGCAATGTAGGCATCGCCCGCGGCGTCCACCGTGATGTGATATCCCTGCTCCCAGTTGTTTCCCCCGATATAGGTCGAATACGGCACCACGAAGCCGCCCGGCTTGATCTTGGCCGCGAAGGCGTCATACGATCCCCCGCCGTAGGTTGTCTGAAAGGCACCCGCGGTGGTGGGGAAATCCGTCGATGCGGTCCAGCCTGTGATATAGGCGCTGCCCGCGCTGTCCAAGGCGATGCTGTTGCCGATGTCGTATCCGCTGCCGCCGAGAAACGTGGAGTAGACAATGCCGGAGCCGGTGGGGTTCAATTCCGTCACGAAGGCGTCGCCGGCGCCCATGTAAGACCGCCCATTGCCGGTGGGAACGCCAGGGAAATCGGAGGAGAACGTTACGCCGGTCAGGTACGCGTTGCCCGCAGAATCGAGCACAATGCCTTCACCTTCGTCGTCGCCGGTGCCGCCGATAAAGGTGGAATACACCAGAGCGGTTCCCTTGGCATTCAGTTCCGTGACGAACACGTCTGCGTCGCCGCCGAAGGTTGTTTGCAAGGCGCCCGAGGTGGTGGGGAAGTCGGCCGACCTTGTGAGACCGGTTACGTAGACTTGTCCCAGCGAGTTGACGGCAATCGAAGTTGCCTCGTCGTCTCCGCTCCCGCCCAGATACGTCGAATAGCTCAGCGTGGGATCGATGATCAGCGGCCGGGTGTGATCGTAGGAGCCCAGACGAAACGCGACGACGGGTTCCCGGCCCGATGACGATGTAAGCCGCTCGAGCGCGTAGCGTGCCTGCACGTGCGCCCTCCCGCCGCGGCCGTCGGCTTGGTACACCACCGGCTTGGCGAAGCGGATCGCGCCCGCGCGGCTCGAAATCACCAGGTCGCCGTTAGCAGCCACGCGCCTCGCGCAGGGAACCGGCAGATTCGAATCTCCATCCTGCGAGTTCACTGCGATCCGAATATCCGCCGGATTCGCGCCGGGCGCCAACACGAAGTCGTACTGCAAGTCGCCCCGTTTCCCGTCGTACAACATATCGACGCCGGGATAGACGCCGTGATAGCGCACGGCCCCATACGTGGCGACGTTGGTTTGCCAGCGCGACGGATCGTTACCGCGAAGGTAGTTGCTCTTTCCGGGCAGCTCATCGGTTCCTTCGAGCGCGGGATTGGAATTCGCTCCGATCAGCTCGAACTCGACGATGGACTTCGTCACTCTCGGTCCGCTCGCCGGACCTCCCAACCGCGCGTCCGCGGCCTGCGCGGAGCCGGCAGTCCCGCCCCTTTCCCCGGCCTGCGGCTTTGTCAGGGACATCACGGCTTTGTCGCGCGTCAGGAACAGCGTGTAACCGGGACCGCGCGCTATGAATTTCACCTGCGGGTCGGCCTGCCCCAGGTTGGGCGCAAAACTCAATGGAAGATTGCTGTACGCGCGCAGCACCGCCTCGCGGGAAGGCGCGGCCGCAGCGGGCGGCACCATTCCGGCAGGCGCCACGCCGGCCCAGGTTAGGCGATCGGAGTGAGGCCCGCCGGCCCCCGTTCCCAATAGAGCGCAGAACACAGCCAGCGCTGTTGTGAGGACGCCGGCAGGCATGAATTTCCATGCGCCGCGGCGAGCCAGGGACACACGGTGAGAGAGCTTTCGGTATGAACGTACACTCATATTATTCCTCTGTTGTTCAGCATTTGCTTGTTGGCTGGAACTTGCTCAGGGTGCGGTGTGCCGCACCCTCCTGGTTCCTTACGCCCGAGCGTGAGCAGGAACCAACTCCCCTCGCGCTCACTGATTTCAGCACGCATTTCATTCCGGGTCAAGCGCTTATCACGTAGTGTAATGCACGGTTGTTGGCGGGTCCACGTCATGAGCCCGCCTCATGCCGGACGCACAAGCCGCACGGCTGCAAGGGTGGGGTGAAATCTTCCCCGTAGAATTGCGCGAACCCAGAGTCCACGTTGGGTTCCTTCTTACGTGTGCGCGGCGGGTTATTGCAGGGTGGAGGGTGACGCACGTTCATGAGGCCGGGGAGGACGCGGGCCGGCCCTTCATCGAGGCGCCATTCCCCGCAGGATCGGCATTCGCGCCTCGCGCGGGAGCACGCGCGAAAGCCCGAGTAGCCGCGAAGCATGCGGCGGCGAGGGCAATCAAGGCAATCATCATCACGTAGGTGTTTCGCGCCTTCAAGACCTCGAGTGCGTGCCTCACAGCGCGCAGCCTGCCGGCGGTGCGACCAGATTCCGTTTCTGAGCTTCGCGCCCAGATCCAGAGCGCCATAAAGATGGACAAGGCGATGAAGACAATGTAGCTGCCCGGTGATTCCCAGATCATGGGGTCTACCTCCCGTCACGGAGCTGCGCAAAGATCAGAAGCAGTCCGTTCGCCAAAGAGCCGAGCGGATTGCAGTTCAACAATCCCTTGGCAATGAGAGACTTGGCCGGGCCTCGCCCCACTCGATTCTGGGAAGGTGGGGTAAAATCTCCTGAGAAGCGTAACAAACGCCCTGACCGCGAAAGCCGGCTCGCGCCTCATCCCCGGCGTCCGGGACCGCATGGGCCCGGACGCGCGAGGAATCTCTCAGCCGATGGGGGAAAACAACACCAGCGTGAGCGGCAACTGAAGCAGGCCCGTTTCAGGATCGAAGGGGAAGTCGCTTGACGCTCCGACCGCCCAAATCTGTTTGGAATTGCGCCGTGCGAAGACGCCGTTCAGATGCTGGGCCACACCCGGCGCCGGGCTCGGGATGATGCTCCAGTGCGTCCCGTCGAAGTGCTCCACCAAGGTTTCCGGCTCGCCGGAGGTCGATGCATTGATGATGAACCCGACGGCATACATGTCGTTCGACGCAAACCCGGAAACCCCGGTAAGGGTGTTCAGCACGCCGCTGCCGGAGCTGGCGTTGGGGCTGTCGATCACCGACCACTGCGTGCCGTCCCAGTGCTCCACCAGCGTGAGCTCGCGCTGAAGGGCTGAGTCCAAAATGAACCCCGCCGCGGTCACGTCCTTGGACGAGATCGCCTTCACCGAGGTCAGCACGTTCTGGTCAAGGAACCCCTTGCCAAGAGGGTTGGGGCGCGGCACGATCGTCCACTGGGTGCCGTCGAAGTGCTCTACCAAGGTTTGGATCGACGTGGTCAGCTCATCGGTCGACGTGCCCACCGCCCAGACGTCGCCCGCCGAATTGGCGGTCACGGCGAAAAGGACGTCTCCCGGGCCGCCCGAGTCCGGTGTGCTGACCACGCTCCAGGCGTGTCCGTCGAAATGCTCCACAAGCGCCAGCACAGCCCCGTTCGAGGCGGGCTGGTAGCCCACGGCGTAAATGTTATTCGGCGCAATTGCCGCGATGCCGTTCAGCGCCGCGTTGTCGTTGGTCAGCAGCCCAGGGCTTGGCGCCACGCTCCATTTCACCCCGTTGAAGTGGAGGATCATCGGCTTCAAGTCGCTGCTGCAGTCAAAAGAGAAGCCCACCGCCCAGACGTTGGCGGGGCCGAGCGCCGCCACGGCGTTCAGGACGTTGCCACTGTTCTGGCCCTGGCAGCGCGGTGTGGAGCCCGGGTTGGGGCTCGGTACCGTGGTCCACTGCCCCCCGTCCCAATGCTGGGTGAGGGTTCGGGCGCCGTTCAGTTGGTTGTCGTTCTGAAAGCCCACTGCCCACGCGTCCTGGGCGGACGTCGCCGCCACGGCGTTGAGCGTATTGCCGTGAGCGTTGAGACTGGGGCTGGGGATCACGCTGAAAATCGAGTTCTGGGCAAAGGCCGGGCTGACGGTGGCGGCCAGCAGACCCACCGCCACCCAGCCGAGGCCCGCAAAGCGGGCAAACTTGCAGTTCTTCATGGTTCACCTCTCCTCGTCAATTTGGCCCTCCGGCGCGGCCAGTTCTTGAGATGTGCGAGCTCGGGCGCGAATTGTCATTTTGCTGTAAAAGAATTGTTGAACGTCGAGAGAACCGCTGCAGGCGCTGGGGAATCAACAACAGTTTAAGCGGGTTGCCGCGGCGTTGCGGATTCCAGACTCTCCCCCGGCAGCTTTTCCCCGATCTACCGGCAGGACAGCCGCCCGGCTCGTGGCCAAATCCGGAATTGGGATTTGAACCGCCCCACCATGGCCCCAATCGGCGCCGAACCTTCTATTGAAATAGCGATATGGATTATGTACTGATCGACCTGTGGCCGGGTCCGCGGTGCGGCAGAGCGCGCGAGCGCGGCCGCAGCCGTGAGCGCATGCTCGCGCCGGCGTTACTGGAGCGGACTGGCAGCAACACGCCGTCCGGAGGTTGCCCGGGCGCTTTTGCGCCAGCGGTAACCATAGGCCAGGTTAAGCGGCAACGTCCACCATAGCTGAACCGACGATCGCGCCAGCCGTTTTGCCGTACTTGCAAGAGAATAGAAACGCTCATTCGCATACCGAAAGCCAGCCAGCAGTTCCGCCACGCTCATCAACTTGGGTTGATAAACCACATCGTCACGGCTGTTATATTTGCGCCAGTCTCTCGTCAAAATACGCCCCTCAGCTTCCAGCTTTCGAAACAACGGCGTGCCAGGGAATGGCGTCAGGATGTTGAAAGTTGCGTTCTGCACCCCCGCCCTTTCCAACAAGTCAAGGGTGCTCCCGAATATCTCGGGGGTATCATGATCGAATCCAAAAACAATTCCGGCCTGTACCGCAATCCCGTGCGAATGGATACGTTCGACAATCTGTAAGTACTCCGCCGTCCGATTGAACCCCTTGTTGACCTCAGCCATGCTTTGCTGGGAGATCGACTCCAATCCCAGAAACAACTGCTTGCATCCGCTTCGAGCAGCCATCTCAAGGAATTCGTCATCGCGACCCGCGTGAATGCTCGCCTGGCTGCTCCACCACTTCCGATATGGAGTAATCTCCCGGAACAGTTCCTTGGCGTACTCCATATCCCCGGCAATGTTATCGTCCCAGAAGATAACCACTTTTCCCGTGAAGGAGGCATACTCGGCCGCAACCTCCGCTATGGGCCGCTTGCGGAACTTGTGGGGATACATCACGGCAATGGTGCAGAAGTCGCATTGGCAGGGACATCCCCGGGTTGCGAAAAGAACGCCGTTCGTATGGTCGCGTCTGTGGAACAAATCCTTGCGGGCCCTGGGAAGGTTTTCAAGAGCCGGAGCGCCGTTTTGCCGATATACTGCCAGAAAAGACCCGCTTTCAAAGCTTTCCAGAAACGCTTCCCATAAAGTTTCGGCTTCTCCGATGAATATCACATCGGCATGTTGGCGGGCCTCTTCAGGGAGCAGCGTCACATGGGGACCGCCCATCACGACACATATTGCCCGTGACCTGAAGCGCGCGGCGATGCCATAAGCATGAAAAGCGCTTGGCGTATGAAACGTAATGCCAACCACGTCTGCGTCGATGGCCCAATCAATGTCTTCAGCTTCTTCATCGATGTGAATCACCTCCCAACCCCGAGGGACCCTTGAAGCCAGATAGGGCATGGTAATCTGCTGAAAATTGAGAACCCGAGCCCTCCTCACTCTTCGAATGTCAGGCGAAGAGGCCGTTATCAAGAGAAGTTTTGGCATGATTCTTCCCGGACCCGATTCCATTTATAGCAGGCCGGCTGATCTTCCGGCTGGGCTCGATAAAACCGGCCGTGGGCGGTACGTCGCGAACTTGTCCAGGGTTTCGAAGCCGGCGCTCGAGGTGCTCGGGCCGCGAAATGCCCGTGGCTTTGAAGGCGTGGGCATGAGCCGGAGGTTCTGTTGTGGAAGGTAGGCCGCCCCGTCGCGTATTCGATCGTCTGCCGCATGCTCGTGCGCGGCGTGGCGGCCTCCGGGGAAGTCATTAACCGGTGTAACGAGTTATCACGGTGGGTCGAGGCCAGTCAACAAAAATATCGATCCCGGTCTGCCGCGTACCGGCGGCGCCGCACCGAGTCTTTCAATTCGTGGCCACCGGCTGCGAATGGGGCGCCGTGCGGGCAAGATGAGAAAGAGATTGACACAGCGATATTGATTATGTAATTATGGGCCTCTAGCCGGGTCCGCAGGGCGGCAGAGCGTGCGAGCGCTGCCGCTCACCATCGAGATCCGGGGAGGAGATCAAGATGGCGAGACCGAATTGGCCCAAGGACTGTGCCGCCGAGTTGCAGGCGGAGCTGAAGCGTACCCACACCAAAGGACAGCTCCGGCTGGTGCTGTGCCTGCTGCTGCGCGAAGTGACGCGCCTGAAGCCTGACCAGATTGCGCAGGTGCTCGGC
>DATJAQ010000339.1:0-12778 GCA_035516075.1 Terriglobia bacterium
CCGGCATTGTCCATTCGGTAGAAACTGCGATAGACGAACTGAAACACCCTATTCTCCGTTACTGGGCCGCGCTCGAATTCCCCTTGGAAGAACTGGTAGACGTCGATCCACTCCGGCAGCCCCGGCATTTCACCGTAATCGATCTTGAGCCATTGTCCAGCGATCTCGTTCGCCCTGCGAAGCATTTCGGGCAATTCGAAGCTCATGGTGCTTAGTTGCGCCATACAGTTCGTCCACCCCCCTGCTCAGTTCGCCTGCTGCTCGTCACTTGTCACTCGTCACTTGCCACTCGTCACTCGTCACTGTCCTTAAAGCTCAAACTCCTCGTGAATGGCCGTCACGGCGTCCTTCACCTCGGCGGCCCGAACGGCGAGGGAAATACTGAGCTCGGACGAGCCCTGCGCAATTGCGATGATGTTGATGCCGCGCCGGCCGAGGGCTGAGAAGGCCCGGCCCGAGATGCCGGGCGTGCCCTTCATGTTCTCGCCCACGAGCACCACAATTGCCACCTGGGGAACCACCTCGGGCGGGGCAATGTAATCGTGGAGAACCTCGAGCTCAAAGGCCTTTTCGAGGGCGGCGCGTACGTGCAGCAGATCGGCGTCATGCACTGCGAAGCACAGGACGTTGTCGGCCGAGGACTGCGTGACCATCAAGGTGGGAATATCCTCCCGCCCCAGCGACTCGAAGACGCGGGCGGCGAGCTCCGAGAAGCCGAGCCGGTCCCGGCCGCTCACCGTGATGAGATCGGCCGTGCTCACCGTGGTGAGGGCCTTCACACCGGGCAGTGCGCCGGCCGAGGCAGCGCCGATGCGCGTGCCGGGGCAGGTGGGGTTGAAGGTGTTCTTGATCCACACGGGAATCTGGCGCTTGACCACGGGCTGGATCGTCTTGGGGTGCAGCACCTTAGCTCCGAAGAAGGAGAGCTCGGCGGCTTCCCGGTAAGAGACCTCGGGCACAATGTGGGCCGCCGGCACCAGGCGGGGATCGGCGGTCATGACGCCATCCACGTCCGTCCAGATCCAGACCTCGTCGGCCTCCAGCGCCGCGCCCACCAGCGTAGCGCTGTAGTCGGAGCCGCCGCGGCCGAGCGTGGTGCACAGTCCCTCACGAGTGGCGGCGCGAAAGCCGGTGATAACCGGAATCAGGCCGCGCCGGCGCAGCGGTCCCAGGCGCTCGCGCGTCTTGACGGCCGTCTCGTCGAAGTAGGGAGAGGCGTTGCCGAAGTGGTCGTCGGTGACGATCAGATCCGTAGCATCCACGGCCTCGGCCGCGCAACCCTTCGAGCGCAGGGCCGCCGCCACCAGCAGGGCCGACATTTTCTCGCCGAGGCTGGAGAGCGCGTCCATGGCGCGCGGGGTGATTTCGCGCACCAGGGAGAAGCCGGAGCAGAGATTCTCGAAATTGCCGATTTCTTCGGCCAGGCGGGGCAGCACTTGGGCCTGCTCAGCGGCGTAGAGCAGGCGGTCCGCCACCTCGCGGTGCCGGCGCGCCAGCTCCTGGCGCGCGCCCTTCCAGTCCTCGCGATCACCGTGGCTGGCTTCGCTGGCGGCGCGAATCAGCATGTCGGTCACGCCGCCCATGGCCGAAACCACCACCACCACTTCGGCGCTAACTGCCTCGCCGGCCACCAGGGCCGCCACGCGTCCGATGCACTCCGCGTCGCCCACAGAGGTGCCCCCGAATTTCATCACCCGGAGTGGCTTGCCGCTTCGGCTCATGGCATTGAGGATCGAGAGGGAAGCGATGGACAACGGCAGAGTTGCCACGTCACACGCCCGCTGGCTGGGCCTGGCTTCCCATTTCCCGCTTCGGCGTATGGGTCTGGGCGCGCACCACCTCGATGAACACTTTGGCGGGAAGGGAGAGATAGCGGTCGCGCCGGTAGACGAGCCCGAGCTCGCGCTGGAGTTTCAGTCCCTCGAGCGGCACCAGCTTGAGCAGCCCGGCCGCCACCTCGGCTTGCGCGTAAGTGCGGCTGAGAAACGAGAGGCCCAGGCCCGCGCCCACGAATTTCTTGATGGTCTCGACGCTGGCGAGCTCCATCGAAATCTGTAGCTGATCGCGATGCTCGCGCAGCAGTCGGTCGAACACCACGCGGGCGCGCCCGGTCTTGGGCAGGATCAGCGGATACTGAACCACCTCGTCCAGCGTCACACTGCGCTGCCGGGCCAGGGGGTGGTCCGCCGGCATCACCACCCACACTTCGTCATGGTGCACGGAAATCACCTCAAGGTTCGGGGCGGTCTGGGGCAAGGTGACGATGCCAAGCTCCACCGCACCCTCTTGGACCTTCTGCACGATCTTGTGGCTGAAACTGCGGTAAATGCTGATCTGCACCAGCGGGTAGAGGTGCCGGAAGCGCGCGAACGTCTTGGGCAGCACGTAGAGGCAAGTGGCCTCGTTCGCGCCCAGATGGAGCTTGCCGCGCGCGGTCTGATTCAACTCCGCGATTGCCTGCAAGGCCTCGCGGTGAAGGTCGATGATTTGCTGCGCGTAGCGCTGCAGGATCTCACCGGCCGGCGTGATCTGCACCCGCTTGCCGCTGCGGTTGAAGAGGCGCTCGCCGCATTCCTGCTCCAGCAGCCTCACCTGGGCGCTGATGGCGGGCTGGGTGCGGTAGATTTTTTCGGCGGCGCGCGAAAAACTCTGCAGGCGCGCGACCTCCAGGAAGCTGGCAAGCTGATCGTAGTCCATTTCTTTTCGCGGGACCGTCCGCTCTTCAGTCTATCAGATGCGGACTGTGGGCCGCGCCGCAACCGCGCGCCGGTCCGCCGTGAAGGCGATGGGTCAGCCGCCCTGGGGGTCACGCGCGTCGAAGAGGGCCTGCGGCCGAAGATGCGCCGCGGCCAGGCGGCCCGGCAGGCCGGCCAGGCGGGCGTTAAAGGCGCCGGCCTGCTGGTTGAAGCGCGCCCGCTCCGCGTCGATCCTCTCGCCCAGCCCCAAAATCAACTTCTTAAGCTGGCGGTAGCTGGTGTCGAGGCCGAGGGCGGCCTCGCGGTCCGCCGCGGTGAAAAGGTTTTGCAGAGCCTGCGAGAGTTGGGCGGCGGCGCGCGCCTTCTCTGGCGCCGGGGCGGCCTTCTGCTCGGCGGCCCGCGCAGCCGTGACGGGGTCGAGCAGGCCGGCAGCGTCCTTGAGGTAGCTGCGGCAGATGCCGATCAGCCGGGGAAGTTCGTCCCGGCGCTGCTTGAGAAGCTGATCGAGGCCGGTCCAGGCCTTGGCCAGCTCATTCCGCTCCCGCACCAGGCCGTTGCGGGTGCTGACGAAAAACACCCAGCCCGCGGCCGTGGCGAGAACCACAAACGCGGCGATGACGATGTCGAGAACCAAGTCTGCAATTCCTTCCAGCCACGGGGCGCCCCTGGCGCGCGCCCCTCCTGACTATTCTAACGGTCTTGCCGGGAGGTTGTCTCCGTTCGCCCGGAACGGGTGAGCTGCCGCGGCTCCGCTCCCGCTTGCGCCACCGAGTGCGCCGGGCGGGTTCGGCGATCGATCCCGTACTACACAAGCCGCGGCCGGTCGATTATGATGAGAGCCGGCTGGAACCGGGAGGTGAACGCAGGCTGGGTTCGGCCCGGCGATGAGAGGGAGTCTAGTTGTCCGCGCAGGGATTTCGCGTGCTCGAACACACAGCCGACGTCGGTTTCGAGGCCTTAGGCTCTACTCGGGAGGACGCGTTCCGGAATGCCGGCCGCGCCCTGATGAGCCTTGTGGTAGACCTGGACTCGGTGAACCGGGTCGAGCGCGTGCCCGTCGCGGCGAGCGCAGCCGAGCCCGAGGGTCTGCTGGTAAACTGGCTCAGTGAGATCCTCTACCTGCAAGACACTGAGGGCTGGCTTTTCGCAGACTTCGAAAACGTGACCGTGACAGACCGCTCGGCGTCCGCTGCAGGAGTCGGGGAGCGGTTCGAGCGCGGGCGGCATCAGGTGAAGCTGCTCGTCAAGGCGATCACCTATCACCAGTTGGCTCTCGAGAAGGTCCCCGCAGGCCACTGGCGCGCACGGGTGTATGTGGACATTTGAACGCTCGCGAAACGAACCTGAATTTGCGAAATTGCGGCGGCCCGCGTATTGCGTGTTAGCCGCGTTTCTCGGGACGCTGCTCTGCGGCCTCGGGCCCCGAGCGGCGCGCGCCGTGGGTTGGCGCTACGAAGTTCGCGCCGTCAAGCCGGGCGTCTTCGTGTGGCTTCCCGAGGACATCATCGAGGAGGAGGGCGATCCGCTTTACAACCGCGCCGGCACGGCGGCCTTTGTGGTCACCAGCGATGGGGTGGTGGTGGTGAACGCGACCAACTCCCCGATTCATGCCCGCGAACTTCTCTACGAAATCCGCCAACGCACTTCGCAGCCCGTGCGCTACCTGATCGACACGGGCGGCTCAAGCGACGAGGCCCTGGGGAACGAGGTGTTTGCCGACCTCGAAGCGCCCATCGTGTCGACGCCCGGCATCCAGGCGGAGGTCAAGATTCGCGGTGAGTCACTGATGGCACGCACGAACGGGGACGTGAAGTTTCAGCGCCGCCTGCGGGGAATTCACATCACACCGCCCAATGAGACGTTCGAAGGCGAAAGGCAGCTCTCCCTGGGCGGACAATCCATCGACCTGATCGCCTTCGACCCCGGCCTGCACGCCCTGGCCGTCAGGCTGCCTGCCTCGAAAGTAGTTTTCCTCGGCGACCTGTTCCAGAACGGGTACATTCCGCGCCTCGAGTCCAGGGACGTGCGCCGCTGGATCGACGCGTTGCGCACCGCAGAGTCGTGGGACGCCGAGATCTACGTCCCCGGCCACGGAGAGCCCGGAGGCAGGAAGGAAGTTGAGGATTTCCGCCAGATGCTGGAATGGGTGGCGAATGAGGTCCAGACGCGCCTCCAGGAAGGCAAGACGCCGGCCCGAATCAGGGCCGAGTTGGTGCCGTTCAAGAACTACGACTGGCACGCCCACGAACTGGAAGGGCCGCTGGTGGAGAGCCTCTGCGAGCAATTCGCCGCTGGAGCCGGCGCCAACCCGCAGCCCAAGCCCTGACCCGGCGAGCGCGCGACGGGCGTGAAGGGGTTAACTCTGATGGCCGCCCCATCCCGGACGCCGCCGGCGAAACGCAATCCGGGAGCGGGCAAGGCAGGCGCCGGCTACTGAGTGTTTTGCCCTTCGACGAGCTGCCGCGCCCGCTGCGCGGCGCGCACCACGGCCTTAATCAGCGTCACCCGCAGACCGCCTTCTTCGAGCTCCAGCAAGCCGTCAATCGTGCATCCGGCCGGCGTGGTGACCATATCCTTGAGCTTGGCGGGATGCTCGCCGGTTTCGAGTGCCAGGGCCGAGGCGCCGAGCAGCGTCTGCGCCGAGAGCAGGGTGGAGAGCTCCCTCGGCAGACCCAGCTTCACGCCGGCTTCGGCCAGCGATTCGATGATCACGTAAACGTACGCCGGCCCTGACCCCGAGAGGCCCGTGATGGCGTCCATGTGCTTCTCATCCGCCACCGCCGTCCGGCCCATGGACCGGAAGAGGGTTTCGGCCAGCTTGACGTCGGCGTCGGTGGCGAACCGGCCCCGGGCGATGGCGGTCATCCCCTGCCGGATCAGGCACGGCGTGTTCGGCATGGAACGAACCACCCGGGCGTGATATCCCAGTTCACCTTCGATGAGCCCCGTGGTCACGCTGGCGGCGGCCGAGATCAGCAGCGCGTGGCGGCTGAGACGCGCTTTCACCTCCTTCAGAAAACCGCGTACCTGCTGGGGTTTCAGGCAGATCAGCACCAGGTCTGCGCCCGCCACGGCGTGGGCGTTGTCCGTGCCCGATTCCACGCCATACTTGCTGGCCAGATAGTCGGCTCGCGGTTGGTGCGCCACCGTCACCGCCACGCGCTCGGCCGGGATTAACTGCGAGGCCAGGAGGCTGGAGAGCAGCCCTTCGCCGAGCTTCCCGGCTCCGATGAGGGCGAGCTTGTGAAGGCCGGCGTCCCTGCCGCCGCTCGACACCGTCAGATTTCTTTCGGTCCTTTTGTGCATGCGATCCCAGTCCGCGCGCCCTTCGGCGCGCCCGCTCGGCAGTTAGGAGCTCTGCGCGGTGTTTCGCTAGGATAACCTAATCGTGGATGGGAGGGAAAAGAATAACGGTCTGACGCGGGCGGCACGCACCAAGCCGCAGCCTCAGTGTGCCCAGCCGTGGACGCGCCTCGACGACTCACACCGGCAGGGAGGGGCGGTCGAGCATGTCGGTCCCAACCGGGGAGGCCAGGCGGATTTCGGTGTCATTCGCGTTCCACTCGCGAGCGCCGGTATTTGTGGCTCGGAATTGCGCCACCGTTGAGCCGACACCGTGCCAGGCCAGGCAGTCCACCACAGACTTGGCGACGGATTCGGCCGCGGCGGGCGGCGCCAGAATGCCGATCGAGGGTCCGGAGCCGCAGACGAAGAGCGCCTGCAGTCCCCGGGCTTCAAGACGCAAGGCCTGGTCGAGTCCCGGCACGGTCTTCTCAGCAAGACCGGTGAGAATTTCGCCGAGTTCAGAAGCTTCGCGACTGCCGGATTGGGCCAGAAAACCGCTGAGGCTGCGGGCTCGCTTGAAACACGCTGAGCGATCGCGAGGCGAAAGGCTGAGCCCACCCGGCTCGCGGATCTGCACGCTTCCGATCTCAGGAATTACGGCGCTCAGCATCAGGTCGTCCGGCACCGCCGTGGATCGGTAAACCATCGAAGGATCTTCTTCGAACGAGGCCACGAATCCGCCCAGCCAGGCCGCGCGCAAGTTATCGCCGCGGCGCTCGAACGCGGCCGCAAGATCGAAAAGGATCTTCTCGCCCAGACCCAGCCGGTAGAGGCGGTCCGCGGCCAGCAGACCTGCCCACACCGCGGCCGTGCTCGAACCGAGACCCACACCCACGGGCACCGACCCGTACATTTCGAACTCGATCCCCAGAAACGGCCGCCCCGCAAACTCGAGCGCCGCTTGCAGGGCACGCACGGCCAGGTTGCTGGAATCGCGCGTCACGCGTTCGCCGTTCTCGCCGAAGTAACGAACCGACACCGTGCCGTCGCGGCGCGTGCTGGCCCGCACATTCAAGGCAGCGTCCAGCGCCAGGGCCGCGCAGCCTGTGGCGCCGCCGAAGTTGCCCACACTCGCGGGCACGCGAATCAGAACCGTTCGATCTGTCATCTTAAACCCACCTCCCGTACTCTGAACCGGGGCGTACGATACGATACAGGTTAAATGTTAAGGGGAGATCAACTGGGTGTGAAATTCGAAATTTTTATGTTTCCGATTAAAGCTCGAGTTCCGCGTCGAGCCCGCGGCCCCCGAGCAGCGCTTAACGGAGCAGCTCCTCCAAGCGCGCCGCGACGTCCGTCTTGTCGTCGCGGTACTTCACAATGACGGCTGCATAAAGCGAGAGTCCGAGATCGCGGCCCCGGCCCTTCGTCACCGCTCGGGCGCCCGGGACGACCACCGCGCCGGCGGGAATCCGGAGCGGGATTGCGCGGTCGCCGCTCCCTTCACGGCGATAGACCGCATCGCGCACCAGATCGAAGACCGGCGTCGACCCGGTGAGGATGGTGCCCGCCGCCAGCACCGCGCCCCGGCCCACGATCGTTCCTTCATAAACGCCGCAGTTCCCGCCCACCAACACCTCGTCTTCGACGATCACCGGCAGCGCGCCCACCGGCTCGAGCACCCCGCCGATCTGGGCGCCGGCTGAGAGATGACAGCGTTTGCCGATCTGGGCGCACGAACCCACCAGGGCGTGAGAATCGATGAGCGTTTCGTCGTCCACGTAGGCGCCGGCGTTGACGAACATGGGCGGCATGCAGATGACGCCGCGTCCGATGTAACAGGCGTCGCGGATGGACGAGCCGCCCGGCACCACGCGAACGTTGCGTTCGGGAGGGATTTTCTGCAGCGGATAGGTGTGCTTGTCGCGGAACTGAAATCCAAACGTGGCGGTGCCCTCGAGGGGTGCGGCAGCAGCGGCGGCGCCGCCGCTGCAGGCGCTCATCTCCACCGTCCGGCCCATTCGAAATCCGAGCAGCAGACCCTTCTTCACCCAGGCGTTCGCCTTCCAACCGGTGGGCGAGCCGGGGTCAGGCTCGGCGGCGCGAATGAGGCCTTCGTTCAAGCCCGCCTTCAGCTCCTCGAAGGCCGCGGCGGCCTCCTCGGCCGGCCGGGCGCCGTCAAACAGTTCTGCGATGCGGGTGGCGAGGGTCATGAGGTAGAGGCTAGATTCCTAGGCTCTAGAGACTCTCGAAAAGCCTTCCGATCTCAAGGGCGAAGCCCGGAAGCACGCTAAGGCTGAGTGTCTCCGAGGCGCCAAGTGGCGAGATTCTCACAGTTGAACCTCGGCCACGGTCTTCCCGCTAAGACACCAGCCGATTCGACTCCGCGGAACTCAGCGCCCCATCGCCGAGCGACGTGAAGGTTCCCTTCTCCATCAGTTCGTGCGCGAAGCGGGAGAACAGCCCCAGGGCCGCCCGGGCCGGCCAGGAGCCGAAACTCACCCGCCGCACCCCGAGACGCTCCAGCTCCGCAAGCGGCGGCGCGGCTGGGTTGGCGAGCACATTCAGAGGGCCCGGAGCGGCCTGCACGAGCCGGCCTATGGTCTCGGCGTCGTAGACACCCGGAACGAAGAGCGAGTCCGCCCCGGCCTCACGGTAGGCCCTGAGGCGCCGCACCGTGTGTTCAAAGCGGCTGGCGGGCTCGCCAATCTGAGCGAGGTAAACGTCGGTGCGGGCGTTGATCACCACGCGCACGCCGAGCGACGCGCCGACTTCGCGGATGCGGCTCACCTTCGCGGCGTGCTGCTCAACCGGGACGAGCCTGGCCTTGTCCACCCGGTCTTCCAGGTTCAAGCCGACGGCCCCGGCATCGATGAGAGCGGCGGCGGTCTCCGCAATCGCTTCATGGGTTTCGCCGTATCCCGCCTCCAGGTCTGCGCTGACCGGCACGGACGCCTTGGCCGCGATGCGGCGGACCACCTCCAGCATTTCAGCGCGGCTGATGCGCTGGCCGTCAGGGTAGCCGAGCGAGTTGGCCACGGCCGCGCTTGAGGTGGCGAGGGCCGGGAACCCGGCGTGCTCCACAATGCGCGCGCTGGCCACGTCCCAGACGTTGGCGAGAACCAGAATGCGGGGCCCCTGGTGAAGTTCGCGAAACCGCTCAGCCTTCAGGGCGAGCGATGTGGGCGGCGGCGTACTCATAGATTTAAGCGCTCCTCTTCGACTCCGTACGCGCCTTCACCAGACCCTGCGCCTCCAGCACCCGCTCCAGCCGGGCGCGGTTCTCGGCCTTCATCGGCACCAGTGGCAGGCGGTAGACCTCTTCCATCATGCCCATCATGGCGAGCGCGGCCTTCACTGGGATGGGATTGCTCTCGATAAAGTTCACCTGCATCAGCGGCAGGAGCTGAAAATGCAACTTGCGCGCCTCGTCGAAGCGGCCGTCCAGCATCAGTTGAGCGAGGCGGGCCATGGGGCCGGGCGCCTCATTCGCAGCCACGGAGATCACTCCGGCTCCTCCGAGGGCCATCAGCGGAAACGTAAAGGCGTCGTCGCCGGAGAGCACTCGAAAATCGGGCGGAACCTGCGCCAGCACGTCCATTTGCTGGGTGATGCTTCCCGAGGCTTCCTTGACGGCGACTATGTTTGGGATCTTCGCCAGGCGCGTCACCGTGGCGGGCTCGATGTTCGAAGACGTGCGCCCCGGCACGTTGTACAGGACAAGCGGCAGATCGATAGCCTCGGCGATGGCCTTGAAGTGCTGGTAGAGCCCCTCCTGAGTGGGCTTGTTGTAATAAGGCGCAGCGGAAAGAATGGCCTGCACCCCGCACCCCGCGGCTTCGCGGGCCACCTCCACCAATTTCCGGGTGTTGTTTCCGGTGGCGCCTGCGATGACAGGCACGCGGCCCTTCACTTCGCCAACGACGGCGCGAATCACGGCGAGGTACTCGTCAGGATCGAGCGTCGGCGTCTCACCGGTGGTGCCGCAGGGCACCAGAAAGTGGATACCCTCGCGAAGCTGAAATCGCACGAGGCTCCGCAATGCGTCGAAGTCCACCGAGCCGTCGCGGCCGAACGGGGTCACCAGCGCCGTGCCGCACCCGCGAATATCGAAACTCATCAGCTTCGCTCCTTCCCGCCCCCCGATGCGAACAAGTCAGCAAACGCGTATAAACCCTTCTTGCCCACCACCCACCGCGCGGCGTAAAGGGCGCCTTCGGCGAAACCCTGCCGGCCTCGGGCGGTATGCCTTACGATCACCGTATCGGCTTCGGAATCAAACCCGAGCTCGTGCGTGCCCGGGACGTATCCGGCGCGAACGCTGCCCATCGCCACCTCGCGCCCCTCCAGCGCCGGCTGGATGCGCCGCTTCAGTTCGAGCGCCGTGCCCGAGGGCGCGTCGTTTTTGAAGCGATGATGGGTCTCGGTGATGTAAGGCTCGTACATCGGGAAGCGCCCAAACAGCCGCGCCGCCGCTTCCGCCGCCTGGAAAAACAATTGCGCGCCGATGGAAAAGTTTGGCGCGTAGACCATGCCGATTCCGGCTCGCGTCACAATGTCGCGCACGTCGTCGATCTGCCCGGTCCAACCCGTGGTACCCACCACCAGGTTGCAGCCGAGCGCCGCCACGCTGCGGATATTGTCGAGCACAACGCCCGGCGTGGTGAACTCTAAGCAGACATCGATGCCGTCGAAGTTTCCAGGCACCAGGCCCGCGCTATCACGATTCGACTCCTCATCCAGAATCAGCCGCACTTCGAAGCCGCGCGCCGGGGCAAGCTGCTCCACCGCCTGGCCCATCTTGCCGTGGCCCAGCAGGGCCAAGTTCAAACGCGGGTTGGAATCGGCACTCATCGTTCGATGCTCTCGCCGGTTTTCTCCATTTATCGTGCTCTTGGAGCTTGAAACCGCTATGTATTTTTTACGCTACCACTGATTCTAAAGCACATAGTGGCTTCGTTCCGCGATTTCAGGCCGTTTTTTCAGTGCGCCGCCTCCCGATGCGTCCGCTGGCATGCATGCGGGTTACGGATTCGACCATGAAGCTCGTCCAGATGCGCGGACCTTGGAGATTGCTACTGATTCTAAAGCACATAGTGGCTTCGTTCCGCGATTCGGCCCGTTTTTCTCAGGCGACAACCGGTCTCACCTTCGCCCGTTCTTTCTAATCATCTTGTCAACCACATCGATCAGGCCGTCCAGCTTCTCGCCCATTTCAGTCATAACCAGCTCATGCGTCGCTAACCACTTCTCGTGGCGCCGGGTGTCGCCGCGGAGGTTTACTCCCCTCGATGCGAGTCCGGCCAACACGCGGTTTGTTTGGCCCAAGACGCGCTCGATTCGGTCCAGCCGTTTCTCCGCCTGGCCGAAGCGGCGCTCTGATGCGACCACGTTCTTGGCCACGGCCGCCTCAAATTGTGCCTGCGTCTCCAGTATGAATTGCATCGTTTTTTCAACGTTCATCCGGCCCTCCGCCGCTCGATTGTAGTTGCCACGCGCTTGCGCCTAACTTTCACAGTTCGCTAGGACAGGTTCTCGGCGGCCGCCGTAGCTCCAAACCACTTGGCCGTCAATCGAGATAGCCTTCCGCCTTCAGGAGTTCGGCGTTCAGCAGAGCTGCCCCGGCTGCCCCGCGGATGGTGTTGTGGCTGAGCACCACGTATTTGTAATCGAGCACCGGGCAGGGACGCAACCGGCCCACCACCGCCGCCATGCCGCGCTCGGCATTCACGTCGAACTTGGGTTGCGGGCGGTCAGCCTCGTCCCGCACCACGATGGGGCGGCTCGGGGCGGACGGCAGGCGCTGCACCTCCGGCACCGGGCGGAAGTCCCGCCAGGCGGCCAGCAGATCATCCCGGGATGCTGTGATGCGAAGGGCGATCGAGACGGTTTCGGTGTGGCCGTCTTCCACCGGCACGCGGTTGCAGTGCGCGCTCACGGCAAAGTCCGCCGGGTGGAAGCGCCCGTCGGCGTGGCTGCCGAGCAGCTTCTGCGTCTCCCGCTCCACCTTCTCCTCTTCGCCGCCAATGTAGGGGATCACGTTCGCGAGGATGTCGAGAGTGGGCACGCCCGGGTAGCCTGCGCCCGAGACGGCCTGCATGCTGGTCATCATCACCTTTTCCAGGCCGAAGGCGCGGTGCAGCGGGCCGAGTGACATCGCGAGGCCCACGGTAGTGCAGTTGGGATTGGTGACGATCATGCCGCTCCAGCCACGCTCGCCCCGCTGGGTGCGCACCAGGTCGAGATGATCCGGATTCACCTCCGGGATCACCAGGGGCACGTCCGGCTCCATGCGGTAGTGGGAGGAGTTCGACACCACGGCGTGTCCCGCGCGCGCGAAGGCGCCCTCCACCTCGCCCGCCACTTTGCCATCGAGCGAGGCGAAGAGAAGCTGGGGGGCGCTTGAGTTCGGCACGCACTCATGAACCATCAGCTCGCGCGCGGCGGCCGGCATGGGATCGCGCAGCCGCCAGGTGCAAGCCTCGGCATAAGGCTTGCCCGCCGAACGGTCCGAGGCACCCAGCCATTTCAGCTCGAACCACGGATGGCCTTCGAGCAGGCTGGCCAGCCGCTGCCCCACCATCCCGGTTGCGCCCAGGATGCCAACTTCAAGTTTCTTACTCACGACAAAGCCTCTAGAACATTCTGACATAGAGCAGCCAGGCCGCAAACCCATCCCGGGAACCAGCCATGTCCTTCGGTGACCGGCAGCGCGGAAACAACCGAACCTGGAAGCACGTCGGCAATCCGCAACCGGCCAGTTGTCACAGTGTCAGGCCTGTTCTCGACAGAGAGAC
>DATJAQ010000340.1:0-23243 GCA_035516075.1 Terriglobia bacterium
TCATCCCGTGATCCTCCCGCCTCGCCGCCAAGTGCGCGCGGCCGGCCACCGCCGCGGATCGATGATCTACATTCAACGAGCCTCGAAACCCTGCCCAAGTCCGTCAGCGGACAACTGACCACTGACGACTGACAAATGGCAACGGACTGCGGACCCCCTAACCTCGGACCTGCGAATCCGCACTGAGCCTAGCACGCTTCCGGGGCGCCGTGGGGACAAACGGGACGATTGAGACGGTTTATTTTCACGTGCAAAATCAAACACTTACACTGTGGAAAACGGGTGCGGCGCGGACCGTTCTCGACGGTCCACGCCTTCCGCCGTTACAAGCTGCTGTCGCAGGCAGGCGACTGGCCATTGTCGAGGATTAGGTGCTACAGCGCACTAGCCGCGATCATTCATCAACAGCCGGGCGCTCGCTGGAATCTCTGCGGCGCAATTCCCTAACTTGACACCGGCCGTTTTGGCCCCTACGCTAACCGGTATGGAAGTCCGCGTGACGCTGGAACTGCAAGCCAGACTCGCGCATCTTGGCACCCAGCAAGGCCGCAATACCGACGAACTCGTGCAGGACGTTCTCACCCGATACCTGGAGGATGAAACACGTTTCCTCGGGGCCGTCGAAAAGGGAATTGCCGCGGCGCAGCGCGGCGAGTTTATCGAGGAAGAAGAGTTGGACGCCCGCGTGGAGCAGATGTTCAAATCCTGATACGCATCCGGTGGACGGTCCCCGCCGCGGAAGATTTGGAAGGCATCAAGAGCTATCTCGAAGAACACTACCCGCGCTATGCCCAGGCGGCGGTGCGCAGGATTTACGATACCATTCGCTCGCTGAAGACCTCGCCGAGCCGCGGACGCGCCGGCCGCCGCGAGGGCACCAGGGAGCTGGGGCTCACACCGCTGCCCTACATTGTGGTCTACTGGATAAAGGGCGAGGCCGTCGAAATCCTGCACATTTATCATGGCACCCAGGACTGGCGCCAGGCGACCCGCGAGGCCTCGGGCAGAATCGGTCAGCGCATGCGATGAGGCGCCAAGCGCCTGCATTTCGCCGACTTGAGTCGTTGGACTGAGCTTATAATGTCCATTGCGGTGCGGACTGCTAATCGGCCGCTGGCGAATGTCTGAGGGGGGCGTATGATCTTCAAACAGTATTACTTAGGGTGCCTGGCGCACGCATCCTACCTGATCGCCGACGAGGGCTCGCGAGTGGCGGCTGTGGTAGACCCGCAGCGCGACGTGGATCAATATATAGACGATGCGCGCGCGCAGGGGCTTGAGATCAAGCACGTCTTTCTAACCCACCTCCACGCTGACTTCGTGGCCGGCCACCTGGAGCTGCGCAACCGCGTGGGCGCCTCGATTCACCTCGGCGCCCGGGCCGAGGCCGAGTACAAATTCGCACCCATGAGCGACGGCGACACGCTGGCGCTCGGCCCCGCCGTCACGCTGAGGACCCTGGAAACGCCGGGGCACACGCCGGAGTCGATCTCGATTCTGGTTTTCGATTCACAGGCGGCAGGAACCGGCCAGGCGCCCGCCGGGAGTCCGGAGCCCTGGGCCGTGCTTACCGGCGACACGCTGTTCGTAGGCGACGTCGGCCGCCCGGACTTGCGGGTGGCGCTCGGCTGGAAGGCGGAAGACCTCGGCCGAATGCTCTACGATTCGCTCCACCGGAAGCTCCTCACCCTGCCGGACGCTACGCGCGTCTATCCCGCACACGGCGCCGGGTCGCTGTGCGGCAAGTCGCTGGGCTCGGAGAATTCCTCCACGGTGGGCGTGCAGCGGCGGATGAATTACGCTCTGCAACCGATGAGCCGGGACGAATTCATCAACCTCGTGCTGGCGGATCAGCCCGACGCGCCGGCTTACTTCACCTACGACGCGGTTTTGAACACCAAGGAACGCGTGACGCTCGACCGGGCCCTGGAGGCGTCGCTGAAGCCTCTCAGTCTTGAGGCCGTGCTGCGGCTCCGCAACGAAGGTGCGCAGCTTCTGGACGTGCGCGATCCGGCGTATTTCGAGGCCGGGCACCTGGCCGGCGCGGTCAACGTCGGCCTGGGCGGCCAGTACGCCACCTGGGCGGGCACGGTGCTGGACCGGGAGAGGCCCATCGTGGTAATCGCCGAGCCCGGTCGTGAGTACGAGGCGCAAATGCGCCTGGGCCGCATCGGCTTCGACCGCGTGGCGGGCTACCTCGACGGCGGCATGCAGGCCCTGGCCTCGCGAGCGGAGCTGGTGGCGCGCCTGGAGCGTCTCGCGCCCGAGGCGCTGGCGGAAGAACTGGCCCCGCCGGCACAGGCCGTCGCGGCGGCAGCGTCTGGGGCGGCCGTTTCTCCCGCGCCTGAGACGGCGCGGCCGTTCATTCTGGACGTACGCTCGGTGCGGGAGTGGAGCCAGAGCCGGATCGAGGGCGGCGTCAACATCCCCCTGAACCGCCTCCAGGAGCGCGCTGCTGAAGTGCCGCGCGATCGCCGGGTGGTGATTTACTGCGCCAGCGGCTACCGCTCCGCGATTGCGGCCAGCATCCTGAAGCAGCAGGGCTTCCAAGACATCGCCGACCTGGCGGGAGGCATCAACGCCTGGCATGCGGCCCACGCCTCCCTGGCGGCCACCCATCCTCCCAGCAACGCCGCTGCGAGCGTCCGCTGACCGCGCAGCGCAACGATTGGCGGCGCGATGCTGTGCTAGACTTGAAGATTAGCCATTGAGCGCGCTTACGAGGCAGAGTGAGGTGCGCCGCTGATCGGCGCGAGAGTGACCCCAATGCCTGACGAAAAGAACGCAGATCCGGGTTTCAAGGTGGTGGACCGGCGCCCGTTCGCGGGCGACGGAAGCACCCGCGAAGAGGCGGTCAAGACCCCCCTGGAACCCCCCAAGGCCGTGCGCCCCGCTGAGCGGGCTCCGGCGAACGCGACTCCTCTCCCCAAGCCCCCGCGGGCCGAGGCGCCGCGGATCGAAGTGCCGCGCATCGAGGTGCCCGAGGCGGGCTTTGACGATGAGTTCGCCCTGGAGGGCGGCGCTGAGCCCGGCGAAGGGTCGGGCTTTGAGACGCTGGTCTCCTACCTCGGCACCACCGCCATGTTTCAGCTTGGCCTGATGGCGGGTCCCGGGGGCGAGCGCATCCCGGCGGAACTCGCCCACGCGCGACAGACCATCGACATGCTCGAGGTACTGGCGCACAAGACGCAGGGCAACCTGACGGCGGACGAGGCCCGGCTGCTCGACGACGTGCTCTACGAGCTGCGCCTCGCCTACGTCGAGGTGGAGAAGCGCTCGGCCCCCCGACCGAAATGAAACTGACTTTCCTGGGCACCGGGACCTCCACCGGTGTCCCCACGCTGGGCTGCCGCTGCGAGATCTGCCGCTCCACCGATCCGCACGACCATCGCACCCGTCCTTCCTTGCTGCTCGAATTCGACGGCCGCGTGGTGGTGATCGACACCACACCGGACTTCCGCCAGCAGGGTTTGCGCGAGAGCGTGCAGCGGCTCGACGCCGTAGTGTTCACCCACGACCACGCCGACCACATTTTCGGCCTCGACGACGTGCGCGTGTTTTACTTCCGGCAGAAGATCCCCATCCCCATCTACGGCGACGCGCGGACTCTGGAGAGCATCCGCCGCGTCTACAAATACATCTTCGATCAAAGCTACCCTTACGGCGGTCTGGCCAAGCTGGATCCCCACCTGATCGACGGGCCCTTTGAGCTGTGGGGTCAGCGCCTGATCCCGCTGCCGGTGTTTCACGGCACTCTGCCCGTGCTCGGCTTCCGCTTCGGCCGCACCGCCTACGTGACCGACTTCAGCACCATCCCGGAGGCCACCGTGCCGCTGCTGGAGGGGCTGGAGGTGCTGATTCTGGACGCGCTGCGCCACAAGCCGCACCCTTCACACTCCACCGTAGAGCAGTCCCTGGCCTGGGTGGAGCGGCTCAAACCGGAGCGCGCCTTCTTTACCCATATCGCCCACGAGCTGGGCCACGAGGTTACCAACGCCGCGCTGCCGCCGCACGTGCGCCTGGCCTACGACGGGCTGCAGTTGGAGGTGTGAGCGGCCGGGCGGCGCGAGGGATTCGAGACCTTCATGCAACTGATCCGCGAAATCAAAGAGCTTCCCGAGCCCCTGCGGGCGAGCGCGGTGACCATCGGGAATTTTGACGGCGTGCACCTCGGCCACCAGAGCCTGCTGCGGCGCGTGGTGGAACGGGCGCGGGCGGCGGGGTGCACAGCGGCCGTCCTCACCTTCGACCCTCATCCCACGCAGGTGCTCGCCCCCGAGCGCGCGCCGAAGCTGCTCACTTCGCCCGGCGAGAAGGCGCGCCTGATCGAAGGCGCGGGAATTGACCTGATGTGGGTGCAGGCCTTCACGCCAGAGTACTCAGCGCTGTCGCCGGAGGAATTTGTCGAGGAAGTTCTGGTGCGGGGGCTGCGCGCCAAGGCGGTGGTGGTGGGGCCCAATTTCCGTTTCGGCCACCGCCACGCGGGCGACGTCGCCCGGTTGGCCGAGCTCGGCCGCCGGGCGGGGTTCGAGGTGGAAATTGTCGAGGCCCTGCAAGTGAGGGGCCATGCGGTATCCAGCTCGCGCGTTCGCGAACTCGCGGCGTTCGGGCGCGTGCGCCTGGCGGGAAGGTTGCTGGGACGGCCGTTCAGCGTGTCGGGCGCGATCGTTCCGGGTATGGGCATTGGCCGCGAGCAAACCGTGCCCACCCTCAACCTGGCTCCTTTCGACCGGCAGTTTCCCCGCCAGCTCCCCAAGGCCGGCGTCTACGTCACGCGCACGCGGGTGGCTGGCGCCGAGCACGAATCCGTTTCCAATGTGGGACGCAAACCGACCTTCGGCGAGCACGAACTGACGGTGGAGTCCTTTCTGCTCGACTATCGCGACGGCCACATTGAAGCCGACGAGATGGAGGTGCAGTTTCTGCACCGCCTGCGGGACGAGCGCAAGTTCCCCGACGCCGCCACGCTGAAAACCCAAATCATCCGCGACGCGCAGAGGGCGCTCGGCCTGTTTCGCCGCCTGAGGCTGGTTCAGAGCTACCTCAAAGCCCGTTCAGGTCCGGCGAGTTGCTAGCCCGGGCAGCGTTCACGCCGCCACCGGCGGGCGGCGGTGCGCCCAAGGGCGCGCGGCCTCGAGCTGCGCGGCCAGGCGAAACAGGGTGGCCTCGTCGCCGAAGCGGCCGGCGAAGTGGACTCCGACCGGCAGACCTTCCCCGTTCCAATAGAGCGGCACCGACATGGCGGGCTGGCCGGTGGCGTTCGAGACCGGCGTAAAAGGCACAAACTGGGTGGCGCGCAGGAATCCGGCCAGCGGATTCTCGGGCGGTGAATCGAAGCTTCCGTGAGGCGGCGGAGGCTCAGCCACGGTGGGCGTGAGCCAGGAGTCGTACTTGAGCATGAAATGCGCAATGCTGCGCGAGGTGCGCTGGAGCATGATGTGGGCGAGCGCGTAGGCGGGCCCGCTCACTTGCCGTCCCATTTCGTAAACTCCCCAAGTGAGAGGTTCGAACTGATCGGGCGTGGGCGTGCGCCGGGTGAGGTAGGCGAAACCGTCGATGGCCGCCGCCACGCCGGTCGAGAAGGCCGCGATGAAGGAGCGGGAGTAGAGGTCCACCTCGAGCGCGGGCGATGCCTCTTCGACTTCGTGCCCGAGGCTGGCGCAGAGCCGGGCCGCGTCTTCCACCGCCGCTTCGCAGTCCGGGTGCACGGGTACGCCGGTGGGCGCTTTCCGAGTTAACGCAATGCGGAGGCGCCCGGGGTCCCGGCCCACCTCTTCGCGGAAGGGCCGGGCAGGAGGCGGCGCCCAATAGGGGTCTCCCGTGTCGGGGCCGCAGGTAGCGTCGAGCAGCGCGGCGCTGTCGCGCACGGAGCGCGTGAGGGCGTGTTCCGCCACCAGGCCGCCCATGCTGTCGCCGAGGTCGGGGCCGAGAGGATTGCGCGCACGCGTCGGCTTCAGGCCGAACAGGCCGCAGCAAGAGGCGGGGATGCGAATCGAGCCTCCGCCGTCGTTGGCGTGCGCCATGGGCACCATCCCGGCGGCCACGGCCGCCGCCGAGCCTCCGCTGGAGCCGCCCGTGCTGTGCGTGGTGGCCCAGGGATTGCGGCTGGGGCCGAAGAGCCGAGGCTCCGTGGTGGGCAGAATGCCGAACTCAGGAGCGTTGGTCTTGCCGAGGATCACGAGGCCCGCCTTCTTGAGCCTCGTCACCAGCTCGCTGTCGTGGTCGGGGACGAAATCGCGAAGGTAAGCCGAGCCCCACGTCTGCCGCACGCCCGCGTAGCTTCCCAGGAGGTCCTTGAGGAGAAATGGCACGCCTCGAAACGGCCCGTCGGGTAGCGGTGCGCCCGCCTGCGCGCGAGCCTGCTCGTACATGGGAGTGACCACGGCGTTGAGGGCCGGATTGAGCCGATCGATGCGCTCGATGGCGGCCTCGATCAACTCGAGGGGCTGCACCTGCTTGCTGCGGACAAGCTCGGCCAGGGCGAGGCCGTCCGCAAAGGCGAGTTCGGCGAGCGGGGCCATGTCAGCGCAGAACGGTGACGGGCGCAGCGGGAGCAGTCGCGGGTTCAAGGGCGGGCGCCGTGGAGTCCAAGCCCGCGGTGCGGTCGGCCACAAAGCGCTCGATCTCTTCCAGCAGCGCCGGCACGATGTCCGCTTCGGCGACGCGGCGGATGGCCTTGCCTTCGCGATAAATCATGCCGTTGCCGCGCCCGGCCGCGACGCCGAGATCGGCTTCGCGCGCTTCGCCCGGACCGTTCACGGCGCATCCCATCACGGCTACCGACAGGGGCATCTTGATGTGCTTGGTGGCCTGTTCAATTTCGCCCGCGATTCTGAATAGGTCCACTTCCAGGCGCCCGCAGGTGGGACAGGCGATCACCACCGGCCCGCGGCTGCGCAGTTCCAGCGACTTGAGCAGCTCGTATGCCACCCGCACTTCTTCCGCCGGATCGGTGGCCAGCGACACGCGGATCGTATCCCCGATGCCTTCGGCCAGAAGCATCCCCATACCCACGCAACTCTTGACCGTGCCCGAGAACTGGGTACCGGCCTCCGTAATGCCGAGGTGGAAGGGATAATCCACCTGAGGAGCCAGCAGCCGGTAGGCGGCCACGGCCATCTTCACGTTTGAGGCCTTCAACGAGACGATGGTGTCGGTGAAGCCGAGCTCTTCCAGGATGCCGATGTGACAGAGCGCGCTCTCCACCATGCCCTGAGGCGTGGGATAGCCGTACTTCTCGAGCAGACGGCGCTCGAGCGAGCCCGCGTTGACGCCGATGCGAATTGGCACGCGCTGCTCCTGGGCGCGCCGCACCACCATGCGGACCTTTTCGGCGTCGCCGATGTTGCCCGGGTTGATGCGCAGCTTGTCGATGCCGGCATCGAGCGCCATTAGAGCAAACTTGTACTGGAAATGAATGTCCGAAACCAGAACGGAGTCCGGACAGCGCTTGCGAATCTCGGCCAGTGCCTGGGCGGCTTCGAGGTCCGGCACGGCCAGGCGCACGATTTCGCAGCCGGCGGCCTCCATCTGCTGAATCTGTTCGACGGTGCGCTCCACGTCGCGCGTGTCCGTCTTGGTCATGGACTGCACCACGACGGGCGCATCGGCGCCGATCGTGAAACGGCCCACTTTCACCGGACGCGTCTTGCGCCGCGGAGGAAAGTATTCCCGGTCGCTGAAATTCATAGCTCGATTCGCGCCTGAGCCGGGAGGTTTCGCGCCGCCCAGCGCGGCCGCCGCTAATTCGGATTGAAGCTCTTCACGATGTCGTTGTACATCACAAACACCGTGAGCAGCAGGAGCAGGGCCAGACCGACCTGCACCACCCGCTCCTTGACCTGCAGGCTGAGATCCCGCCTCATCACGGACTCAATCAGCAGCAGGAAGATTACGCCGCCATCGAGAATGGGCACGGGCAGCAGGTTGAAAATACCGAGCGACAGGCTGATGCTGGCCGTGACGCTGATAAGGTCGGGAAGGCCTTCCCGGTATGCCTCGCCAGACATTTGCGCCATGCCGATCGGCCCGGCAAACGAGCGGGCGGACATTTGGCGGGTCAAGACCTTTCCGATGGCGGCGAAAGTCAATTCGCAGATTTTGATGTTTTCGGCCACCGACGAAGTGAACGCCTTCGGCCACGGCAATTGCTTCACCACCGAGTCCTTCGGGTACACGCCGATGTACCATTTCTTCTGGTCGGCCACGGTGCCGAAAGCGGGCGTGACGGTGAGATTCAAATCGCGGCCGGCGCGCCTGACCGTGAAAACGGCCGGTTTCCCATTGCTGGCCTGCAGGGCGGGCGTCAGGTTCTGCCAGCAGAGCAGCGGGCGGCCGTCGTAGGCTTTGATCTGGTCGCCGGGCTGGAGTCCGGCGCGGGCCGCCGGCGATCCCGACTCAACCACGGCCAGTTCGGGGGTCAGGCAGGGCGCCCATCCGGCATAGCCCAGGCGCTCGCGTCCCTCGGCGCGGGGCGTGAGGTCCATTTGGCGCGGCTGCCCGCCGCGCATGACGTCCACGCGAAGCGTTTGGCCGGGCGACATGGCCACCTGCACCTCAACGTCTTCCCACTTGGGGTTATCAACTTCGCCGACCCGCGTCAGCAGGTCTCCGGGAACGAACCCGGCCTGGGCGGCCGGAGAGTCCGGGACCACCTCGCCCAAGCGCGCCGCCTGGGTCTCGAACACGGGCTCCTCGTAATGGTAGCGATAGAGTGCGGTGAGCAGCCCGACGGCCAGCACAACGTTCATCGCCGGCCCCATGATCACGATCACGAAGCGCTGCCAGCGGGGACGCGCGAGGAATTCGCCGGGGTCGCCCGTATGCGCCTGCGACGGGTCTTCGCCCGCCATCTTGACGTAGCCTCCCAGCAGCAGCAGGCTGAGCCGGTAATCGGTCCCCGGGGACTCGGCGTCTTCCAGCCTGCCGAAGGAGAATGTGCCGCGCTTCACGCCGAAGAGCCGCTTGCCGAATCCGAAGGAAAAGGTGAGGACGCGCACGCCCATCCACTTCGCCGCCAGGAAATGGCCAAGCTCGTGGATGAACACCATCAGCCCGAGAGCGATGACGATCACCACCACGTCGGTGGCCGCATTGGAAAGCGTACTCACTTCAACTCCTCGTCCCCGTCCCGCCGGTTCTGGGGCCCGGCGCCATCTCGGCCCCCGCAGCCTTCAGCCGTTCTCACGCGAGGCGCCCGACCTCCGCCCGCGCCCGCTCCCTGGCCTCGCCATCGCAGGCCAGAACGTCCTCGATAGAGCCCAGCCGCACCGCAGGTGTTTGATGCAGCACATTGGCCACCACTTGGGCGATGTCGGTGAAGCGCAGGCGCCGGCCGAGGAACGCCTCCACCGCAATTTCGTCCGCCGCGTTCAGGGCGCAGGTGGCGGCGCCTCCCCCCTCCAAGGCCGTCCGGCCGAGGTGCAGGCAGGGAAACCGCCGCAGATCGGGCGGCTCGAATCGAAGGGTCTTCAGGCTGGCCAGGTTCAACGTCAGGCCGCCTCCGTCCGCCGGCAGCCGGTCCGGATAGGTAAGGGCGTACTGGATCGGAATCCGCATATCCGGAACAGCCAGTTGCGCCAGCAGGGACCCATCCAAAAATTCTACCATGGAATGTACCGTAGACTCCGGATGAATCAGCACTTCGATCTGCCCGCCGGACAGCCCGAACAGCCAGTGGGCTTCGATCACTTCAAAGGCCTTGTTCATCAACGTGGCGGAGTCCACCGTGATGCGCCCGCCCATGCTCCACACCGGGTGCTTCAGGGCCTGCTCAGGGGACGCCGCCGCCAGGTCGCGCTTCGGCCAGCGCAGGAAGGGCCCGCCGGAGGCGGTCAGGATCACGCGGCGAATCTCGCCCGGAGCCCCGGAGCGCAAACACTGGTGCAGGGCGCTGTGCTCGCTGTCGATCGGCAGGATTTCCGCCCCGTGCTGGCGCGCCGCCTGCATCACCAGTTCGCCGGCGGCCACCAGGGTCTCTTTGTTGGCCAGGCCGATGTGCTTGCCCGCCCGAATGGCTTCAAACGTGGCCACCAGACCGGTGACGCCGTGGCTGGCCGACACCACGAAATCCACCGCCGGATGGGTGGCCGCCGCCACCTGACCTTCAGGTCCGGAAAGAATCTCGAGCGGCCTGCCGTAATCGAGCGCCTGCAATCGCCCGCGCAGCGCCGCCACGCCCTCTCCGCAGCCCACCACGGCCAATTCGGGCGTGAATTCAACAATCTGACGCGCCAGAAGGTCCAGGTTCCGGCCGGCGGCAACGGCTGCCACGCGAAAGCGGTGGCGCAGTCCCGCCACTACGCGGAGGACGTTCGTGCCCACCGACCCTGTCGCTCCGAGAATGCAGAGTGACTTCATGAACGCCAGGCGTGCATCAGCGCCAGCGCCAGCCACAGCGCCGGCGCGCCGAAGATGAGGCTGTCAATCCGGTCCAGCAGTCCGCCGTGGCCGGGCAGTAGCGACGCCGAGTCCTTCACGTCGGCGCTGCGCTTGAGCGCCGATTCCACAAGGTCGCCCACCTGGCCCGCCACCGCCACAATCCCTGCCAAGAGCATAGCGGTTTTCAAATCCGGTGTCTTCCACCACCACCGCGCCATCACCCAGGCCACCAGCAGGCTGCCGGCGAGACCCCCTAAAGATCCCTCCAGCGTCTTCTTCGGCGAAATGCGCGGAAACAGGAGCCTTCGGCCGATGCCCCGCCCCACCAGGTAAGCGAAGATGTCCCCCGCCCAGATCACCGCGAACATGAAGAGAAGCAGGTAGCGCGGGGAAATGGCACCCGCGGCCGCTTGGGCGATGGCGGGCGAGGAGCGCAGCGGCACGAGCCACGACAGCATCAAGCCCACGTAGAAAATGCCGAATACCGTGGAACACGCCGCCGCCAGATACTTCCGGAGCTCACCCGCCCCCAGCAGGGCCAGCGTCAGGCTGGCGGGCACCAGAAGCACGGCCAGCATCAGCACCGTCGTCCCCGGCGCGAGTGCGGCCGGTACATCGGCGTGCAGGTCCCCCACCTGCGCCAGGCACAGCAATCCGCATCCGGCGTAGCCCAGCCACCGGAAACCCCCGAAACCGGCGGCTTCGCTAAGGCCGAAGTATTCGTGGGCGGTGCGCTCCACCACCAGCAAGAGCGCCGCCAGGAAGAGCCACAGAGGAGACCAGACGATGAGATAAACGACGGGCGGAATCAGAACCAGCGCGGTGAGGGCACGCAGTTTCATCAGGTTTCAAAGGGCCACCCGCAAGACTAGTCGAGGCCACCCGAGAAGGCAAGTGCGGGAACCTACGATTTTCGATGGGTCCCCGCGCAAGCGGGGATTGCCGATGGGTCCCCGCGCAGGCCGGGATTGCCGACTGCCAGCCCGGACGAGTCCCCTCGGTGCGCCGAAGAGAGGGCGCTTCGCGCCGGACGAAGTTTCAATAACTTACGGACCGGCCCTCAGAGGAATCCACCCGCCAACTTTCAACAAGTTACGGGCGAAAACGCCGTCAGCGCCTGGCACGAACTTTCAATGACTTACTGGGGGCTTCCGAAAAGCAAAAGTTGTAGTGTTTTTGGACAAAAGCGTTCAAACAACGATGTTTTGGGCCGTTTTTCGATATCGAATTGCGTTCAAATAACGGCATCTTCCGCGCGACGCTTCCCGGAAGCTTGAAATCAAACGCTCCGTGTCCCAGACGGTTGCTTCAACTTGATTTCAAACGATCACAAATCTCCACCGAATTCCGAGCTTGATTCCGGGCTGCCGCGCTCGAGTTGAGACGCCCACAATCCCTTCCCAAAACCCGCAAATTCCGGGCGCCAAAACGGCTCTCTTCGGCGTCAACTTGATTTCAAACGATCATAAATCGTTCTGGAACCTCCCCAGGCGGTTGCCAAGCGCCGTGAAGCCCCCGCCTCGGGAACGGTTCGACTTGATTTCAAAGCCTCCCTGCACGGGTCCAAATTCGCCACCCTGCCTTCCCCCAAGAAGCTGCGAAGCGCACGGCGCCAACCCGGCCCCCATCGGGTCCCAATCCAGCCAGCTTGATTTCAAACGATCATGAATCGAGGCCGGCCGTCGGGCTCGCACGCAATTCAACGCTGATTCCCGCCGGGGGCTCGTGGAGCATCTGGCGGACCTCTATCCGGGCTCGACGCACGTTTATGGCATGGGCCTCGACCAAGCGCCGGACGTGGCCGGATGGAACGCCCGGAGAATTGGGTATATTCAACCAAGGCGGGCTTCCGGTTTGGCGCCAGGGCAAGCACGTCGTCATGACCGACGGCGTGCGCAAGATAACCATCCCACGGCACAATCCTGTGAACGCCATCACCATGGCGGGGATCGTGGGCGATGCCGGCCTCACCGTCGAAGACTCCCGCAAACTGATCTGATCGGGCCCGCCACCGCGACTATTGTCAGGGTCACGGTTTTCGCCGGGATGTGCCGGCGCGGGGCGCGCTCGGCGTGGGCGCGGCCGGCACTTACTTAAACGGATAGGGTCTGCTTTGTGGCGGCCGGACTGCTGTATGATGTGAAAATGAGGAGAGCAGCGTGACTCTCGACCGAATCACCGTTCACGCCGGCGTTTGCACGGGAAAGGCGTGCATCCGGGGGCTCCGCTTTCCGGTTTCGCGGCTGCTGGGCCTGCTGGCGGCGGGGGAGAGTAAGGAAGCCATGCTGAAGGCCTATCCTTACCTCGAAGCCGGAGATATTGAGCAGGCGCTGGCCTACGCCGCGTTTCTCAGTGAAGAAGAGACGGTGGAATACACCAGGTGAAGTTTCTGGTTGATATGCCTCTCTCACCGGCCTTGGCGGCATGGTTGGTGCGAAGAGGTCACGATGCCGTGCATGCGGCCGATATCGGCTCAATTCGTCCCCGGACGAAGAGATCTTGGGGCAGGCTCGAGCTGAGCGGCGTGTCGTCATCACCGCCGGCCTCGATTATCCGCGGCTCCTGGTTCTGGCGGGCAACCGCGCGCCGGGACTTATACTGTCCCGCGGCGGGAACTTCAGCGAGCACGACAGCCTTGCGCACCTCGAACGAGTCCTCAGCGTCGTCCCCGAAGCCGATCTGGCTAGCTGCATCATCGTGGTGGAAAAGGACCGAATTCGGCGCCGCCGCCTTCCGATTGAGCCGATTCTGAAGGGCAGGGGCGCTGGCCCAAACCGCGGCTTACTTGAAGCGATATGTCCTCGGAAGGGGCTTGACGCTTCGCTTTTTATTCGCCTATGATTCAGTTGTGAATGTGAGGGCGGGCGTGACCGAGCCCCGGCAGAAACTGATCGCGCATATCAATCGTAAGGCGTGGTGGCACGTGCCGCCGAGGGACCCCTCGGCCTACCGCAAGCGCGGGAAGTTCTACGCGTCAAGCTTCGCGGAGGCGGAATTCTGGGGCAGACCGCTGGACCGGCCCGAGCGCGCTGCAACGCCGAATCCCTTGTGAGCAGCGTCGGGTTGACTCGCCCAAGCGACCCGCGCAAGTGGGAGGCATGGCTCATCATGGCAGATTGCGACGCCTGCAAGGGGCGAGGATGGCTCGATGTATCCCTGGATGGAACCGAGACGCCCGAAGGGTTGGTTGTTGTCCAGCGCTGCGACGCTTGTAACCGGTATCCTACTGACATCGCCGCAGCAGAAGGGCGGGTCGCAGCTTCGGGTGGCCGCGTTTTCGCAATCGTCTGCCGGGAGGCGCGATTCAGGAACTATTACCGTTGCCCGGACGATGAGGCGCACTGGAGCATGACGTGGAGCTGCATGTGCAATGACCGGTGTCCGACGTGCAACCACGAGATCGGGCCGTTCTGGAGCGAGGAGCTGCCATTGGAGGAGGCCAGTGAACCCGCTAGCTGGCGTTGACATTATCTTCAAGGACGAAGGTCCGTTTTGGAACGTCGCCCCACAAACGGCAGCGGGGCGGGCTTTCATCAAAAGATCTCGCCCGCCCAACGAGCCACAGGTCCGGCCGGAATCCAGCATCGCCGCAGACCCAGGGTCGGCCCCGGCCGGCCCAGCGCAGGCACGGGCTTTGATGCGCCGCGCCCAAGCCGCCGGACTACGGGTGTTCGAGTTGTGAGGGCGCACGTTGGCCGGGTGACCGACATCTGAGTGTGATTTAATGCTGGCATGCAACTTGAAATGCCAGTGAGTCTCGCGGCGGCTTACCGGAGCCCCAGCCAGCGAGCGCGGGTGATCACCGAGGCTTGGGGTAGCGACAACCTCTACTGCGCGCGCTGCAATTCGCCCAGTCTCAAGCCCTCCCGCATCAACGCGAAGGCGGTCGATTTTTCCTGCCCGAGTTGCTCCGCGGCTTTCCAACTGAAGAGCCAGTCCCGCTCGTTCTCGCAGCGCATAACGGATTCGGCCTACAAGGTCATGCGCCGCGCCATTGAAGACGACCGAGCGCCAAACCTCCTCGCGCTGCACTACGACCCGTTGGCCTGGACCGTGCGCGACCTGACTTTGATTCCGAAGTTCGCTTTCACGCTCTCCTGTCTTGAGAAGCGCAGACCGCTGGCGCCGACGGCGCGACGTGCGGGGTGGGTTGGCTGTAACATCCTACTTTCCAACATTCCGCTGGACGCCAGAATTGCACTGGTATGTAACGGAAAACCCTCAAACCGCGAATGGGTCCGAGAACAATACAATCGGTTGCAGCCGCTTGAGCGGGCAGGGATTGAGAAGCGCGGGTGGACGCTCGATGTACTAAACGTTGTGCGTTCCCTCGGGAAGCTGCAGTTTTCATTGGACGACGTGTACCAGCGCAGCGACGATCTCCGAAAGCTTCACCCGGACAATCTTCATGTGCGAGAAAAGATACGGCAGCAGCTCCAGCGATTGAGGGATATGGGCCTCCTACAATTCCTGGGCTATGGCGAATACCGGCTGAGCTCCTGACGTCCTCAATCGAGTCGGCCAATTCAAAAACTTAGCGGAAGGGCCTGTGCCGCGCCTCTCTTTTGGAGCGCCGGCGCTTGGGCGCCCGCTTGCCTGCGGCGGTTGAGGCCCTCTCCGCCGCGGCTTGCCTTGAATCCCTCCGGCTTCCATACCGCGCTGCGAGCTCCGTGACCATGCTATGATGACCATGATGGGAACAAGGATGAAAACCATGGCGGCGGGCACCTTCAAAGCGCACTGCCTCGCGGTGATGGATGAGGTTCAAGCCAAGAGGCAGACGGTGGTGATTACAAAGAGGGGAATACCGGTCGCGAAGCTCGTCCCACCGGATAAAAGCGCCGACGAGATCTATGGCTTCCTGCTGGGCCAAGGCGCTGTGGCGGGGGACGTGATTTCGCCCGTGATCGAAGATTGGGGCCGGCTCAGGTGATTCTGGTCGACACGCACGTCGTGGTGTGGCTTGCCTTTGACCCCGGCCGGCTCTCGAACAAGGCAAGAGCCGCCATCGACAGCGCGCGAGCGCAGGGCGAAGGACTGGCGATTTGCGATATCAGCCTTCTGGAGTTGGCAACCCTCGTCAGCAAGGGGCGGGTGCGGCTCGCTATCGGCCTGGAATCGTTTCTTCGCGAAGTCGAGGCCCGATTTGTGGTCGTGCCGATCACGAGCCGCGCCTGTGCGACTGCACTTGGATTACCGGCGGCCTATCCGAGTGACCCTGCGGATCGCATCATTGGGGCTACCGCGGTCGTCGAAGGGATACCCCTGCTCACGGCCGATCGCGAGATCCGCCGATCGAAGGCGGTTCAAACGATCTGGTGACCTCCGCCGCTCCTCGCGCTACCCGATTGGCCGCAGCGCGGGCCCCTCTTATAGTTCGGTGCCATGCTCGTTTTCGACCGGGGCCCGTTTTGAGGGATCCCCAAAGCCCTTACGCATCGCGTCGCCCCGACGCCTTGGGTTCTGCTTGCTGTTAAGCAGATCCGACCGGCGCCTCAGCATGGGAAAAAACGTCTGAATCCTCCGTCGTGTGTTTGCGGAACGTGAAGAGCGCCTGGGAGAATTCGACAAGCGCCGCGTCCATCTCATTTCTCTCGGCCAGACACGCGCTCGCAATTTCGTTTTCCGGAACAGGCTTTTGGCCAGAGTCATAGTATCGATCATAAAAAGCCTGCGCAGCCTTCTGAAGATTTGTTGTGGCCTGCCGAGCTCGAGACCACGCTCGGAATACAGCGGATTCTTCGCCGTGATAACTGCCCAGAGTGACTCCGAGAATCTCACGCTGGCTGCGCCATGAGCGGGTTGCAGCGTTGAACGCCGATCTGGCCTGCTCGCGATATTCCAGCAGCGATGCGCTCGGCTTTTCGCCGACCTGAAATCTTTTTGACGCTATTTGGACCAAATCCTCGGCCGCGACGCTGCTCGACGTTATGAACTCCAAAATATCTCGGACAACTTTCATCTCTCCATCCAGGTATTGTTGGTCCCGTTGCAGTTGACTCCGCTTTCGAGAGTCTAGCTGGTCAAGCAGGATTTCCCGCTCTTTCCATTTTCGCTGAACAAAAGCCGTAAGAAGCCCACCCAACAGCCCCCCGATTACAACCGTAATAGCAGCAGCTCCCCCGACTGACTCAATAAAGACCTGCCAGCCCGGCTTGCGATCTTTATCCGGAAATCGCAGCTTGAGGATCTCCGCCATGGCAGTTTCGTAGGTGATGGCTTGCGTCATGTCGGGCAGAGGGGCCGAGGGACCGGGACTATCAGATGTGGCCCTTGAAAGGACCCCCGCAAAACGATGGGATAGTCGATTGTCGGCGACAGGCAAAACTGCCGCAGAGCTGGTGGCACAATTCCCGCACACTTCACATGTCGGGAATGTCCCGTCGTCGCCTAAATTCACTGTCTTGGTGTCACCATTGGCGTAAGTAAGGTGGATAAAGCCGTTGGCGACTCGCGCGCCGGTGGCTTCCTCTACGTAGCCGCTCCCACTGGCCAGTTCGCCCGGCGGAACCGGCTGCTGAGCAACGGCCATGGATTGTGAGGTCACGGTCCCGGCAAGCGCCAAAAAGACAGCGAGACCCACGTTAGTCGGGCTTACGTTACGCTCTGGGGTTTTCATCTTCTATCTATCTCCTCATGTGCGTCCCAGCTCGATCCAGAAGCGCACAGTGTCGCCTTGAAATAATCTATAGACTGGCCGGCGGGCTGGCGCAACTGAATGAAAGGGCCTCCCTCGGCCTGCTTCTGTCCCGCTTCCCCGGCCCGAATTCGACGCGTGCCCTCCTGCACGAGGCCGCCCGGACTGTTACGCCGTGCGCAGCCTCTTGGGAACGAAGCGAATCTCCACGCGCTGGCCGAGCGCCTCGGCAATGCGTTTTAGCACCGACAGCGAATGCCCCTCGTAATCGGCGTCTTCCAGGCGGCAGATGGCCGAGGCCGAGGTTCCGACGCGCTCGGCAAGCTGACGCTGCGACAACCCCGCCCGGGTCCGCAGCTCGAAAATCTTCCGGGCTAGTTGGGCGTTGAATACTTCCCGATCGAAGGCCTCCATTCGCCCGGGGTCATTCCCGACGTAACGATCGTAAAGGAATTGAACGGCCCCGGACTCGAATTTCCTCCCCTTGCTTCGGCGGGGGCTACGCCGGCCTGAACGCGTAACGCCTGAAATCGGTCTCGACCTGCTCTTTGCGATGAATGGCACGGTCTATCTCCTTGCTCGGAACCTCACGTTCTTTGGTGATCCCACGCGACACCACCACCACGGCTTTCCCCGCGAAAAAGTAAAGGACGCGGTAGTGGACTCCCTGATAGCTCGCGCGGAGTTCATAGATGCCGTCTCTGAGAGAATCGGCTTCCGGCCTCCGGAGTTCGTTGCCGAGTTCAGCCAGCCGGCTGATCCTCGCGGTGCACTTGAGTTGAACCTTTTGGGGCAACTTGTCGAGCCATCGGAGGAGGGGAAGCGAGCCGTCGTCGTCACGCTAAAAATAAACCTCGGCGCGGGCCAACCCTCCACGCTCCCATGTTCTCATTATTGAGAACAGCAGTCAATCTACCAGAATTCACAAGATCGTACAAATTGGCGCTGCGCCGCCCGTGCGGCCGCGCCTCGGTCGTTGTCGAAGCCCACGAGCGCGCGAATTTCACGGGTAATCGCGGTTACGGCTTGTCCGGGACGGCAGAATCGGGCTCGGGGGCTGGGCTGGCGCCGGGCTCATCGGGTTGCTGGTCGTCGCGCAGCCGGGTCCACAACCCGGTGCGGCCTCGCTGGCGTTCCCTGGCGGCGTCGGTAAGCGTATCCGGGGAGGCGGTGACGAGCGCCGCGTGGTGCCAGCCATGGCGTTTCAGCATGCGATGGACGGTTGAGGGATCCACGCGCCGGCCCACGGCCGCCTCCACCGCCCGATGGGCGCGTTCAAAGGGCAGCTCGCGCGACGGCGCCGCTTGCTCGCGCAGGGTGCGGAACAACTCGTACTCTTCCCGCACGGTCATCAGCTCGTGCCGGCGCCCGCCCCGCCCGGGCCCGTCGAAGAGGGCGTCGCCCCGGCTCAGGTAGCTGCGTTGCACGTCGCGCACGTTGCGCGGCGACCAGCCCAGCGCGGCCGCAATCGAAATGGCGTCCATGCCCAGAGCGACGCGCATCCAGATGCATTGCACCCGGCGCAGCCCGTCCGGAGTGCGGGCGCGCTTCAGCGCCGCCTGCAACCGTTGCTCTGAACCGTCCGCCACCGGATAAAGTTTTGCCATCGCTTTCGCGCACGTGAAATGCGCCCGCGGGTCCCGCGCCGGCGGAAATCGACTCCGCGAAGAATCATATACGACATGGTTAATGATGTCAAGACAAATCGAACGGCAGGCAAGCCGGCGGTTTCTCCGGAATCGAACCCAGGCGCTGCACCTCAGCCTGGGTCAAACGTTGTTGCCCAACTGGAAGTTCGGCTCCGCGCCCTTCGCGCCGGCGAAGACATTCGGGTTCTCGTCAACGCAAAGGCGGTCGAGCGGGCCAATGCCTCCCACTCGATGCTGACGAGCCTGGTGGCGGGCAAGGTCCGCACTGCCGGCGCGATACCCAAGAGAAGTCCGCGGATTCGGCGCTCGAAGGATCAAGATTGAATCCCGGCGGGCTCCGGCTGGATGCGTAGCTGTGTCGTTTCCCTTTCGGTCCGCAATCCCTTGAGCTCCGATTCCAACTGGCGCACCACCGTGCTTGCATAGCGTATGAAGTGGTGTCCTGACAGCAGCATCGCAAATCCCAGGCTGAATTTCGGCAGGTCGAAGCACCAGTGAGCCAGGAGTCTGTACAGGAACTTCCAGTACGCCCGCCGATAGGAGGAGAGGATGCCTTGGTGGACGATGGAGCGAACCAGGATTCCAAGCAGGAGCCAGAGCGGAATTTCCGGCGGTTTCTGGGGCTTGCGGGCCTTCCAGTGCAGCAGCGAACGATAGCACCGCTCATAGAAGGTGGAGGCGCCATACAGTGAAGCGAGAATCGAACGGAAACCCTCCAGCAGAACGGGCAGCGGGAGGATGGTTCTAAAGTTGGGCGGATCGAAGTTGCTGGTGGCGGTGCTTTCCGGAAGGAGGCGGCCTTCCTTCACCATGCGATCGAAAAGGGGAGTGGTGGGAGGCGCCTGCAGGAAGCCGGCCATAGCCCAGGGGATGGCGGCGCGCTCGATGAAGTCTTTTTGCTCTTCGAAGATATCCTCGGAATCGGAATCGAACCCGATGATGAAGCCCGCCGTCACCCAAAGGCCCTGGTTCTGGATGAAGCGAACGCTCTCGAGCGGATCGCGCCGCAGATTTTGAAATTTCTTGGCTTCCGTCAGGGACTTGGGGGAGGGGCTTTCAATCCCGATGAAAACATAAAAGAAGTTCGCCTTCACCATGGCTTCGATCAGCTCGGGCCGCTGGGCGAGATCGATGGAGGCCTCGGTGTAAAACAACATGGGATAGCCGTGAGCGCTCTGCCACGCTCCCAGCTCAAGTGCCAGTTCGAGAGCGAGTTTATGGTTGCCGATAAAATTGTCATCGACGATAAACACCTCGTCGCGCCAGCCCAGCGCATATAACGCGTCGAGCTCCGCCAGCACCTGGCTGGGACGCTTGGTTCGGGGCTTTCTTCCGTAGATGGTGATGATGTCGCAGAATTCGCATTGGAACGGACAGCCCCGGGAGAACTGCACCGCCATGGAGGCATACTTTTCTATTTTGAGCAGCTCAAACCGCGGCAGCGGCGTCTTGCTGACGTCGGGCTTGTCCTTAACAACGTAGAGCCGCTGGGCGCAGCCGCGCTCAACCTGGGCGGCAATCTCGGGGAAAACCTCATCGGGCTCGCCCACCACCACATGGTCCGCCAGGGGAAGCAGGAGATCCGGTTCGCTGCTGGCAAAGGGACCGCCGATCATCGTCCGCTTGCCAAGCGCCCGGGCCCGGTGAAGGATTTCGCGAATGTCGTCTTTCTGCACACGCATCCCGCTGACCATAACGAGGTCAGCCCATAGCATGTCTTCATCGAGAAGGTCCTCAAAGCTCCTGTCGATCAGCCTCAGCGTCCAGCTCTTCGGGCAAAGCGCGCCGACGGTGAGTAGGCCCAGCGGCGGATGGTTGGCCTCGCTGGGAATGAGATCCATTATTCCCTCGAAGCTCCAAAACGAGGACGGGAACTGTGGCCAGACCAGAAGAACCTTGAGGGCCGTGCCGAGAGGAGGAAAGCTTTGGGGCTCAGGTGGGGCGTCTGCGGGCCCAGAGGCAGGGTACTTCTGAGAATCGCCCAACGAAGACATCTCTTGTTCTCCGGCGGATTTAACCGAAATTTCCATGCTTAAGCTCGTTTTCGCCCGATAGCATACACCGAACCGCCGCTGAATGCCACGGACAGTCGGGTTTGGTAGTGGGTGAAAGGCGTGTTGCCGATTCTCCGGACGGTTTCGGAATCTGCCGTGCCTGGGCTAATGCCTTGCAAAGCGGGAAGCCCGAACGTCAGGAAAAAACGATCCTCACCTTTCCGGAATAGCCCATCGGTCCGGTGTCCGTAGGGCCTCGGTGCGAAAGGTCGTTCTTTAACGATATCTCTGCGGGAGGCGTAGGTTCTTGGCCATCGGGAGAGGTGCAGGATACGTGCCGGAGCACCTCAATGACATAAAAACTAAAGAGCGCTGAGGAGATGGTGAAAACGATGATGGCCGACAGCACTGGGCCCCCTCTCACTTGCAAGAGCCTACACCAGCCGCTACCCGTAAGCAAGTTGTTCACGCAGCACTCCGGATGACGCCAGGGATTGGAAGCAGGCGTAAGCGCACCTCGGTAGCGGTCTACGCGGGGTTTCTGAGCAACACGCTCTTCACCCACTACCTCGGGTTTGCCTGGCAAGGTGCTTCGAAGGGCCGCGGATTGGAGACGATCGCGCTCTGCCACAACAGCACTTCATTCGACCGAACGCGATGGCAACGGAGCGGGGTCCACACCCCGGTACGGCCGCGCCGGCGGTTTCTCCGGAATCGAACCCAGGCACGGCACGCCAGCGTAGGTTAAACGTTGTTACCCAACTGGAAGATCGGCTCCGCGCCGCTCGCGCCGGCCAGAAGGGTTCTGGTCTCATTCTCCGTGATGGGCTGGAACCGCTGGGCCACATCCATCGCCTGGCGAAACCACGCGGGATTGCCCGGCGGAATGGCGGCGGTGAGATAGGGCCGCGAGAGCGTCCAGCGCAGGGCCAGCGTCGCTTCGCCGGGCAGCTTGCAGGGTTCGTACCAGCACTTGGCCGTGTGCGCGGCCTCCGGCAGGCTCGCCGGATACTTCCCTTTGGCCATAGCCTTGATCGCGAGATAGCCCATGCCCTTCGCGCGGGCGTGATCGAGCACCTGGGGCCCGAAGTTGGCCTTGGAGAACAGAACGAAGTTTGTAGGAAAGAGGATGGTGTCGAAGGGGGCGCGGTCCATGGCGGCGAGGGCCGTTTCCACGGAGTGGCAGGAGAATCCGAGGAAACGCACTTTACCGGCCTTTTGCGCCGCCACAAAGGCTTCCATAGCACCGTTGGGGCCGAAGATCTGGTCGAGCTCCGCGGTCTTAGTGAGGGCGTGGTGCTGGTAAAGGTCGAAATGATCGGTGCGCAGGTGCTTGAGCGACGTGTCGAGATCGGCCGCGGCGCCGGCCTTGTCGCGGAAGTTCGTTTTGCAGGCGAGGAAGGAACGGCTGCGGTAAGGCTGGAGCGCCGGACCCAGGCGTTCCTCGGCGTCGCCGTAATCGGGCGAGACGTCGAAGTAGTTGATGCCGCGGTCCACCGCCTCGGCCACCACGTTGTTGGCCGCCGACTGTTCGACGGACATCACCACGATGCCGCCGAAGCCGATGATGGAGAGGTGCTCGCCCGTGCGGCCCAGCGGCCTTCGGGCGATGGGTTTCTCAGGCGATTTCGCAGCCGAAAAAAGCTCGCTCGCGGCGGCGAGTCCGGCCGCTGCTGCGGTTCCCTTTTTGAGGAAGTCTCGTCGATGCATAGCGCCCTCCCCTGAAGTTGGTCTGCCCCATGTTACCACTTTCTCCTCGGCAAATTTGCGCGCGGATCGCGCCCCGGGCCGCCGTTTCCTTGCCAGCCGGGAACGTTCGGCTCAGCTCCACATCCGGTCCCAGGACCGTTCGTTATCCCATTGAGGCGTTGGCTCGAAGTAGCCCGAGCCCGGCATCAAGTGGCGCCGCACCGCGTCTTCGTTGAGGGTTACGCCGAGGCCGGGCTTGTCGGGAACCGCGATCCAACCGTGATTCACGATGGGCTTCTCCACGCCTTCCACGAGATCGGCCCACCAGGGCACGTCGAGCGAGTGGTTCTCGAGCGCCAGGAAGTTCAGGGTAGCCGCGGCGCAGTGAACGTTGGCCATGCAACTCACGGGCGTGCCCGCGAAGTGCATGGCCATGGGGACGCCGTATTCCCAGGCCAGGTCGCCGATCTTGTGGGTCTCGAGGATGCCGCCCGCGGTGGCGAGGTCGGGGTGAATCTTGCTCACGGCGCGATTCTCCGCGAGCACCTGGAACCCTTCCTTGAGGTAAATATCCTCGCCGGTGAGGATGGGCGTGGGGCTCTCGAGCGAAATCTGCTTCAACAGATCGGTATACTCCCAGGGGATCACGTCTTCGATCCACGAAAGGTTGTACTTTTCGTACGCCTTGCCAAGGCGAATAATGGACTTGACGCCGAGATGGCCGAGGTGGTCCATGGAAAGGGGAATTTCCATACCTACCGCGTCGCGCACCGCCGCCACGTATTCCTCGAGCAGGGCGATGCCCTTGTCCGTCACCTCCATGGCGAGCAGGGGATGGGGCACCATGGTGAGGTCCCAATCGCTCAAGCCGGAGCGCAGGGTGACGGTGCCGGG
>DATJAQ010000341.1:0-28083 GCA_035516075.1 Terriglobia bacterium
GTTGTAAGGGTGAGTGTAGTTGCGGCTATAGGGTTTGGGCAGAGCTCGGCCGGGCTCGCGCACGACCACCTGAGGGGAGAACTGCATATCGAGCAGATCCTTGCGCTCGTGGTCCCAGACGGCGATGGTGTAGCGATCGACTTCGGGCGACGCTACGGTTTCGTGGCGCGCCGGCCCGCCCGCCCCCATAATCGCCACCTGCGATCCTTGAAGGAACGCTGCTGTTCCTGCAGCCTGCATGGGCAGCGCGGCATGGCCGCGTGCCGGAATATCGAGGCTCCGGCGCAGCACCACGAGGCCGAGGGCGGGGTTCACCTCCATTTTCGCCGCCGCGTTCGCCTGGCCGGAAAAGGTCGAGATCCAGGGATAATTCTCATTGGAGAATTCCACGCGGAGGCCTGTCAGTGGCTTGCCGGTGAGGTTGTCGATTGCCACCTCGCAGCGGATGCGCTCGCCCGGCGCGTAGAAACTCTTGTCGAGCGCGACGCGCGTGATCTGCAATTGCTTTCGGTAGGCCACGAAGCCCGGCGCCTTCGCCGACGCCGCCACCTTGTGGCTGGAGCGGCCCTCTACTCGAAGCGCGACCGTGTAAAGTCCGGTGGCCGCATTGGCGGGAATCGGCCATCTACCCTCGTACGTCAGGCCGGCGCCGGCTTGATGACGAAGCTCCACGGTCGCCGACGAACTCGCACCCGCGTACTGCACCTCCGCGAACACCGCGAAGGCGGCGGGATTCGTGGCGCCGCTCAGGGTGGCGCGGATGACGGCCGTCGAACCGATGTTATAGCCGGGATCGACGGGCGCGCCCTGCACCGAAACGTCACCCCTGGCGAGCGCGTCGCCTCCGAAGAGAACAGCCAAGCCTATCAAGAGCAAGCGTGTGATGTGCATGCGGAGCCTCCAGCTCAGTGAGTCACGGGTATATTCGATACTCGAGGCCGTCCCGTCAAGTGCAGCCGAACACGATGGAATCCTCGTTCGCATCGCATCTTCCACCCGAACCTACTTCGCGCCCGCCGGATCACCTCTCCGCAGCATCCAGAGCAGCAGGCACCCCATCGCCCCTCCGAATATCGTTCCGGAACCGATGCCGAACGTCAGGTGGCCGGCGGCGTGCACCCACGGCGTTTCTCCAAACGAGAATTCGGGAGCGCTGTATACGTTATTGAAGCCCGTGAGGGCGGTGAAGGCGATGGCGGCGACAATCAGAAGCTGCTCCCAACACATCAGGAGAAAGACCGACGCCACGACGCTCGCGTAGCTGCCGAAGCGCCTCCGATGAATCATCACCACGGCCAGAAGGATGGAGAGGGCGCCCACCAGTGTGACGCTGATGACGTGTAGCCAGAGAGACGCCTTCGAAACGCCGGCCGCGTACACGATCATGCGCAGCGCCCAGGCGGCGGCAATGAATCCGAACAACGGGCCGAGCAGCCGCACGTGCTCCTGCAACCCGTGGCCCCCGATTTTCATTGCTCCCCCCTGGCCGCCGCGGTGGCTCTTGCAAGCAGCAGCGTCATGTCGTCTTCCGGCTCCTGGCCGGACCAGTCGCGCACCGCCGCCAGCACCTCCCGTTCGATTTCGCCGAGCGGCTTCGCGCGATGCTTCGTGACGACGGCCTCCAGGCGCGATTCGCCGAAGGGCTCGGCGTGCAGCACGCCGGCCTCCGTGATGCCGTCCGAATAGATCACCACGAGGTCTTCGGCCTCGAGCGTCAAGCTGCCCGCCTGATAGCTCGAGTTTGAGAACAGCCCAATCGGCACGCCGCCGAGCTCCAGACGTTGCGTCTTCCGCGCCCTCAGCACAATCGGTATCGTGTGGCCGGCGTTGACGTAGTTCAGGCGGCGCTCACCCCGGTTCCACTCGGCATAGAACAGAGTGGCAAAGCGCTGGCCCTCGGTGAACTTGCAGAGGTGACGATTGAGCTGGACGCAGAGCTCGGAGGGCAGGTGACCGGCTTGCACCAGGATGCGCAGGCCGGCGTGAACGTTCGACATCAGAATCGAAGCCGACAAGCCCTTGCCGCTGACGTCGGCTACGGCGAACGCCACGCGCCCCTCGGCCAGCTCCAGGATGTCGTAATAGTCCCCGCTGATCCCGGCCGCCGGCACACATACTGCCGAGAACTCGAGCCCGGAGTCACGGGGAAATTGGCGGGGGAAGAGCGCCGATTGCACCTCGCGGGCGAAGTTGAGCTCCGCCTCCTTGCGCGCCAACTCGCGGCGGCTGGCCCGGAGCTGCGTCTGCACCTGATAAAGCGTGGTGCCAAGCACCGCCGCCGCCGTGGTCCCGGCAAAAGTGAGACTCCAAGTGATCAGCGCCGACCTCGCGAGCAGGTTCCGGCCCACGAAGAGCAGCACTCCTGCGACGATCAACACCCCGGCCAGGTAAACCTTGTCGCGCATGGACAGGCTCAGTCTATCAAGAAAGCGGAATCTACACCCACCGGTGTCCTGGGTGCCCGTTCCCGCCAGCCGGATTCCGCACGGGCCCCGCGGGGCTTGCACGGAATCCCGCTTGGGATTACATTGTGGCCGCTCGCTCAAGGAGGTCATCGATGGAGACACTCCGGAAGATTACGCTCGTCGTTACGCTGCCACTTTTCGTTCTCGCGGGGTCCGCGCGGGCGGCGGTGCTCAAGGCGGGGGTCGCAAAGGTCGACATTACTCCGCCGCCGGGCTTGCCCTTGTGGGGCTTTGAGGATCGCAAAGCGCCGGCTACCGGGATGCGCGATCCGCTTTACGCGCGCGTCTTGGTGCTCGAGTCGGGCGATACCCGCCTGGCGTTGGTGGCGCTCGATCTCGGACGCTGCTTCGGGCCCGGTTCGATGGAGCGCCTGCGCGACCAGGCCCGCCGGCGCAGCGGAATTTCCTACGTGCTGGCGGTGGCATCGCACACCCATTCGGCGCCGGTGATTTCGGACTCTTACCCGCAAGGCCCTCCGCCCTGGGAGGCGGCCACGCTGGAGAGGGTCGAAAACGCCATCGATGAAGCCAGCCGGCGCACCGTGGAAGCGCGCGTCGGCACCGGGTACGGCGTGACGTACATCGGCCACAACCGGCTGCGCCACAACCCCGACGGCTCCGTGAGCTGGTTCGAGCGCAACCTGACCAAGATCCCGACCGCGCCCGTCGATCCCACCGTGTCGGTGTTACGCGTGGACACGGAGGACGGCAAGCCGCTGGCGATTCTGGTGAACTACGCCTGCCATCCTGTGATTTTTGGCGCCGACAACCTGGAATACTCCGCCGACTTTCCCGGCATCATGACGAAGACGGTGGAGGATGCCTTGGGCGGCGGGCCTCTCTGCTTCTTTCTGCAGGGCGCGCCGGGCGACATCAATCCCTACTACGCCGTCACGCCCCTTCAGGAGGACGCGGTGAAGTGGCGCGACTGGACGGGCCGCCACCTCGGTGAGGAAGCCGCGCGCGTGGCCCTCAAGATTCATACCGAGGCGGCGCCGCAGGCCAGTTTGCAGTACACCGAGGAGGTGCTCCCGTTCCGTCTACGTTGGGACCTCGACAAATTCCGGCAGGAGTTGATGCTGGCGATGGGCCCTGAGACCTTTCAGACCTACGCCGCGGGTTTGAAGGAGGAGTTTGAACTTCCTCTCGCCACCGTGCTCATCAACAAACAAATCGCTTTCATCGCCTTGCCGGGCGAGCCCTTCGTCGATTTTCAGATCAACTGGCGCGACCGCTGCCCGGTGCCCGACGCCTTCTTCCTCGGCTACGCCAACGGCTACTACGGCTATTTCCCCACGATTCGCGCCTCCACCGAAGGCGGTTACGGCGCCGGCAGCTCCAGCACCTTCATTGAGCCCGGCGCCGGCGAGCGCATGGTGGATCGAGGCATCATCCAGATTTACCGCATGCTCGACCGCTACCACGATCTGCCGGAGGACATGCAGCCCAGGCAGGAGGCCAAACCCTAGTCTACGTTGATAGGCTATGGCTTGGCCGCGCCCGAACGCTTCAGAAGAAAAGATGCAGTCCGAGCTGGAGGAAGCGCGAGCTCCCGATGGTGTGTTGAATAATCCCGAGGCTGCCTTGGGGCGGGTAGACCGGCGGCGACTCATAGCCGGGGAAGAACACGACATCGTTGTTGGGCGTGTCGAAATCCGGTTGATTGAAGATGTTGAAGGCGTCGGCCTCAACGCGCAGCCGGAAGCGCTCCTTGATGGGGAACTCCTTCGCCAGGCTCAAATCGAAACGCACCTGGAAAGGCCCCCGGAAGAGGTTCCGCCCCGAACTCCCGTAAAGGGACTCGTAGATATCGCACCCCGATGAGTCGCAGGCAGGCACGCCGTTGGTACCGGGCGCCACAAACTGCGGGAGAAAATCGTTGGCGTCGAGCACTGGCTTGCCCGGGTTCACGCCGGTGGTACCCTGAAGTTGCGCCTGGCTGGCCGAAACGCCCGATTTGAGCGGCACGATGGGGTTCGCAATCTCGTCGTCGGTGCCGAAGTACAGGCTGCCCACCGAACCCGAAAAGTCGTAGACGCTGTAAGGCTGGCCGCTCTGGGCCACCGTCTGTCCGCCAATCGTCCAGCCGTTGATGACGTCGCCCAGGGCCTTGGTCTTGGCGAGTCCCGGGATCGTGTAGCTGTAGTTGATCAGAAAAACGTGAGTCTGGTCGAAGTCCGCGGAGGCATAGTTCTGTTTTGGAATCACCGGATTGTTTCCCGTGACGAACAGGCCCAGCCCGCTCTGCTCGTCGAGAGCGTGCGACCAGGTGTAAGAGGCGCTGAATTGCAGGCCGTTCGACATGCGCTTGTGCACCTGGACCTGAAGCGCATCGTAGTTGGAGACGCCCTCGGCCTCGTAGAGCACGGAATTCATGTCGTAGCCGAGGTAGGGCACGCGGACCGGCGCGTTGCCGGAATACTCGTTCGTAAAGATGGGCTCGAGAGTGCAGCAGTCCGGGTACTGGCACGGGAACTCCTGCCCGGCCGCGTTGTAGTTGGACTCGAAGCAGGCCGCGCCGCCGTAGGAATAAGTCTGACCGTTCACCGGGTGATCCTGCGTGGCGAGGGTCGGCTGGTTGAAGGGAACGGGCAGCACTTCATGCGTGCCATGGTTGCCCACATATCCGAGCTCGAACACCCAGTTGTTGGAGAGCTGGTATTGAAGGTCGAGGGTCCAGTTCTGCGTGTAGGGCAGTTTGTTGTTGATGTCGTAGCCGCCGAACAGGTCGGGGCCGAACAGGTTGCCGGCCGGCCAGCATCCCGGATAACCGCATGCGGTTTGTGACAGATTGGGCAACGAGGCGAGGAAACCGGCGGCGCTCACGGGCGGGGGCGTCGGCGCCGCGCCCGTGCCGAAGGGTGCCGAAAGTGTCGCGCCCTGCGGGGAGGCAACGGGCTCGACGAACGGTGGGGCCAGGGTCACGCCGAAGGGACCGTTGAAGCCGGCGCCGGCGCTGGGCGAAAAATAGGTGAACAACTCGCCGCGATCGTAATAGATGCCGTAGCCTGCCCGCACGGTCAGCTTCGGTTTCAACGCCCACGCGATGCCGATCCGTGGGGCAAAGCCCCACTGACGCGCGTTCATCAACGAATTGCTGGCGCCCGCCGTGGCGGCGGTCGGGTTATTCCCGGCAATCACCAGACCGGAACTGGTAATAGTGTCCGTGGCCGCATCGTACGAATACTGGGAGGGGTCGAAACCGGTCAGCCGGCCGTACTTTTCCGAAAGCGGCCCGTCGAAATCCCACCGCAGGCCGGCGGTGATCGTCAGATTGCTTCTAGCCTTGAAGCTATCGTTCACATACGCGCCCACGGTATCGGACCTGTAGTAGCGGTTGGCCGAGCCCGCGAACGCATCTCCGCTGCGAACCTGTCCTTCCACAAAGGTAAGAAAGGTCTTGAAGTTGACGGTATCCGTGTTCGTGTTGTTGTTGATGATGTTGAGCTGCGTGTGGTCCCATTGCACGCCGACCGCGAGGGTGTGCTTGCCTTTCACCATGTCCAACGAGGATTCGTATTCCAGTTGATTCTGATACATCCCGGCATTGCCGAAACTGGTGCTGGGGCCGAATTCCAGGCCTCCGCCAATGGCTGGCTCCGAATTGGAGATATCGAACTGCGGGAACGTCGCCGAACCCAGCAGGCTGATGCCCAGCGCGCTGGGAGCGAATGCCTGCCCCGTCTGCGCGTAGGCCCGTATCCGCGTAAACCCGACGTGCTGCTCCCACGTCATGTTCGGAGTAAGGACCAGGGTGTTGGTGATAGTACCCACCTGGCTTCCCGCCGAGAGCACCTGCGAGAAGCCCAGCAGGGAGCCGACGGCGCCAAACGGATTTGTAGTGGGATTGTCCTGGATGTAATACCTCCCCGACAGGCGATCCCTATCGCTGGCTTCAAAGTCCAGATTGGCGATCCCTTGATCGACGTTGGCCGTCGCGTTGGGCCCCTGCACCACGGCATCGTAGCCGAGAGTGTTGGCTTGCGCCGCATCGGTGATTTGCGCGCTCGGGATCAAATATTGGCCGTTGGGGAGCCTGGCCTGCAGCACGTTCAGCGCTGCCGGATCGATCTGGTCGGCAGTGATCGTTTTGCCGTAGGTCGACTGGATGGTGTTGGTGATGCCAGCCGCGCTGCGGTCGTCGGTGAGAGCCAGCGGCACCGTTACGTCTTTTTGAGAGTCCGACGCATCGGAGACGCGAACGCCCTGGTAGGAGAGGAAGTAAAAAAGTTTGTCATTCTTGATGGGCCCGCCCAGCGTGGCGCCGAACTGGTTGCGATTCAGGAATGGATTCTTCGTGGCAATCGCCGGCGAAGCATTGTAGAAGAACGGCGCCGCGTTCATGGCGCTGTTCTGAAACTGCTCCCAGGCTGACCCGTGAATCTGGTTGGTCCCGGACTTGGTTTGCACGCTGATGTGCGCGCCGCTATTGGTCCCCTGCGACGCGTCATACATGGCGGAATTCACTTCGATTTCCTGGATCGCGTCGATGGGAGGCGTGGGCAGGGCCTGGCCAATGGCGCCGTACACGGAGGTGCTGGTTTGAATCCCGCCCCCCGCGCCGAAGTTTTCGCCCGTGTTGAGCACGAAACGGTTCTCCCCCACCTGGCTGGTGGAATTCCCGTTGAACAGGTTGTTGGTGCTGACTCCGTTCAGCGAGAAGCTGTTGCTGGTGTCACGGTTTCCGTTGGCGAAGATGGCCTGGTTGCCGAGGCCGGCGTTGCTGCCGGCGCCGCCCAGAAAATCCGCGTGAACGCCCGGACTGAGGATCGCGAGTTGCGTAAAGCTGCCGGTGCCCAGCGGGGTGGCCTGAATCGTGAGTTGGTCCACTACATAGCCGGTTGTGGTGTCCGTCTGGTTCATGAGGGGTGTTGCGGTGACGGTGACCGTCGTAGTCACCTCCCCCGGCTGGAGCGTGGCGTCGAGCGTGGTTGTCCTGCCGCTTTGAACGAGCACCTCGGAGTCGGTCTGCGTCTTGAAGCCTTGGATGCTGAAGGTTACGGTGTAGGTGCCAATGGGCAGGTCAGACGCACTGTAACTGCCCGAACCATTGGTGGTGGTGTTGACGGTGAGGCCGGTATTCACGTTCTGGATCTTCACTTGTGTCGCCGGCACCACGGCGCCGGTGGCATCCGTCACGGTGCCGGTCATCGAACCGAGCGATTGCTGCGCCGGCGCGGGCTGGGCCGCCAGCATGAACGCAAAGAGGAAGAAAGCTACACCAAGACCTCGATACAGCCTGCTCATCGCACCCTCCTTTTATGATCGGGACGGTATCTGCGCCGCTGCCGTTGACGACACCGCAGCGCCCTCAACACGGTCTTGCCTTATGAACGTACCGGCGATGCGGGGCGAGGGAAGATTGTCTGGAAACGAAGACAGCGCACCTCGCAAGCCCGTACAGCGCGATCAGGCCATCGCGGCGCCTTGGTTCCGGGTCCTTGCGGCCCCGGGGCGCTCTCTGCGGCTCGAAAACCGCGCCCGCGCGATGCCCGCGGCGCCTGGGCTTTCGGCAGCTTCTCTTACGGGCCTGTGTCTTTCTGTTCCACCCGACTAGTGGTGTTCAATATCACGTTTGCGCGACCGAAGCAAGCGGCCCGCGCGAACTTCGCGAATACTTCCCGATTCTCGCCCCCGATCGTTAAGAACTCATCTCAGCTCTGTTAACGGCAAGTTAAAACCCGTCACCCGCACGTCACTGCGATCTGCCAGCGAAGCCGCAGCGTCGGGTCTCGAACGAAACGCTGCCCATTTCAACCATGCTTGTTCGGCCTAACCGCATTTAGTTTCAATAAGATGACGGCATATTCAAGATAAGCATATTATTATCAATAACTTGACGGGTTCGGCGTTCTTTCAAGAATGGAATATTAGTGTTTTAAACAACTTGACGGGTTCGTTCGTAATATTTTTTATTTTTCAACTCTCGCGCCCCCGAGCACGCTGGTGCTGCCACTTCAACTTCAGCGCCCCGGCAGTCGGAGTCAATCGAGCATTATGATTAAACCGCATCATATCAACAACTTGCTGGGTTACTACTCGCAAGCACCTTATTTTTGAACGACTTGCTGGGTTAGCGGCCACATCATCAGCGTTTTCCCTGATTTGATCGAATTGCGGGTCTCTTAGTAGCTCACATTTTGGCCTATCACATTTAGTTTCAGCAATATGCTGGGTTAATGGCCATATCTCAAGCCTTTTCAATAAGATGCTGGGTTCCCGACAATTCCAAAAATGGAATATCAATGCTTTCAATAAGATGCTGGGTTCGTTCGTAATATTTAAGATTTTCCGCGGCACCCCGTGCGGTCGAAAACCCTGGGGTCAGAGCGCCTTTTTCGAAAGAGACTCGGCCGTTCGTTCGCATCGTCATAGTCTTACCACAGTAGTTAACTAACGTCAAGTAAAATCTGCCACGAAACTCGAGCCTGACGTTTCGCCGGAAACAGTCCCAAGTTGACGCTTCCGCAGTATCTGAGCGTGCCGGCTTCGCCCCACCGCACGCCGCCTCTTGCGCCTCGTCCCCTTTCACCTCAAACTGAATTCTCCCATGAGCGCCCAGGACCGCTTCTCGCTGGCCACTCTCGAGTTCGACGCCGTCATTGCCATCGTCCGGGGGTTTCTCTCCGGGCCCATCAGCGAGGCGCGATTGGCGGATTTGGGGCCGTCGGCCGACCTCGATCGTATTCGTCAAGACCTCGCTCGCCTGGGCGAGGGACGGCGCTACGCGAGCGAAGGCGCCCGGCCCGCGCTCGGCTCGCTTCAGGACCCGAAGCCGATGTTCGCGAAGCTCGCCATCGAGGGCTTGTCGTGCGAGAGCCTGGAGATACTCGCGCTGACGTACCTGGCGCGCGCCGCTCAGGATCTTCGCGGGGCCTTTCAGTCGTACCCGCTCCTGGACGGGCTCGCCTCGCGGCTCCCCGACTTCCGCGAAGTGCTCCGCGAACTCGAAGGCAAAATCGCGCCCGACGGGTCCGTGGACTCTTCGGCCAGTGCGGAGTTGGGGCGCGTTCGCCGGGCCATCGAGCGCCTGCGGCACGAGATCCAGGTAACCATCCAGCGGCTGCTTGCGCGCCTCAGCCGCACCGGCGTGGCCCAGGACGAGATCGTCACCGTCCGCAACGAACGGCTGGTGATTCCCATCCGCGCCGCGGAGAAACGGCGCGTGGATGGGGTGGTGCACGGCATGAGCGCCTCGGGCGCCACCCTCTATCTCGAGCCTCTCGAAACCGTTCCTCTCAATAACGAGCTGGTGGAGATGGAGGACCGCGAGCTCGCCGAGGTCCGCCGCATTCTGGGTGAGTTCACGGAACGCCTGCGTGGGCGTCGCACGGACCTGCGCGTGGCGGCCGAGATTCTGGCTGAGATCGACCTGATCTTTGCCAAAGCGGAATTTGCGCGCACCTACGGCTGCTGCCTGCCGGAGCTTACTGCGGACGGCCCTCTCGAACTGCAGGAGGCGCGCCATCCCTTGCTTGAGAAAGCTCTGCGGGCGCAGAATCGCAAGCCTGTCCCGCTCAATCTGAGTCTCGATTCTTCCCAAACCGTCCTCGTGATCAGCGGACCGAACACCGGCGGAAAGACCGTGGTGCTGAAGACCGTCGGCCTGGCGGCGCTGCTGGCGCAGGCAGGCCTGCCCGTACCGGCCGTGATTGCGCGCCTGCCGGTGTTCGGCCGGGTGCTGGCGGACATCGGCGATCTGCAGTCGATTGAGGCCAGCCTGAGCACGTTTTCGGCGCACATCAGCAATATCCGCCGCATGGCCGAAGTGGCGGGCGCGGGCGACCTGGTGCTGGTGGACGAACTCGGCGGCAGCACCGATCCCGAGGAAGGCGCGGCGCTGGCGGTGGCCATCCTCGAGCATTTCCGCGCCCGCGGCGCTATGGCCGTCGTGACCACGCACCAGTCGCGTCTGAAGGCGTACGCCGCAGAGACGGCCGGCGCCCTCAACGCTGCGGTGGAATTTGACGAGCGCACCCTGGAGTCCACCTACCGGCTGCTGGTGGGGTTGCCGGGCAAGTCAAGCGGCCTATCGGTGGCCGAGCGCCTGGGCCTGCCGCTGTCCATCGTCGCGCGCGCTAAGGAACTGGTGGCCCCTGAAGAGCGCGAGGTGGCGGCGCTGGTGGACTCGCTGCACCGCGAGCGCGCCGAGACCGAGCGCAAGCTGCGCGAGTCCGAACGGGCGCGTCAGGACCTCGAAGCTGAGCGCCGCCGGTTCGAGCAGCAATACCAGGCGGAGCGCCGCGCGCGTCTGCAGGAGCTGGGCCGGCGCCTGGAAGAGACGCTCAAGCGCGAAAGCCGGCGCTGGGAAACGGCGCTCGATGAGATCCGCTCTGAAGTTCGGGCCCAGGCGGCGCGCAGCCTGACGCAGGGCCAGTCCCGGAGCCAGTTCAAACGCCTCGAGCAAAAGCTGGAGCGCATTCCGGCGGCGATTGCCGGCGAAGCTCGGGAGAGCTGGAAGAGCGAGGTGGAGCAAGTGATGGGGCCGGTGGAACTCCCGACGGCGGGAGCCGCCATCCCGCTCGATGGCCCGCCGGGCCCCGGCGACACCGTGCAAGTGGAGGGCATGCCCGCGTCCGGAGCGGTGACCGGCATCCACGGCCACGAGGTGGAAGTGGAGGTGGGCCGCATGCGCATGCGGGTGGACGCTGGCCGGGTGCGCGTGCTGCTACGCAAGGCTGCGCCGTCCGGCACAGGCAGCGCCACGTCTATGGAGACGAGGCCGGAAGTCCCGCCCGAGATCAACGTGATCGGCCAAACCGCTGAAGAGGCGCGCGAGCACGTGGATGAGTACCTCGACCACGCCTACCTCGCGCGGCGCTTCCGGCTGCGCGTGGTGCACGGCCACGGCATGGGCATCCTCCGGCGCTCGCTGCACGAAATGTTCGCGTCGCACCCGCACGTGGAGCGCTTCTACCCCGCGCCGCAAAACGAAGGCGGCACGGGGGCAACGATTGTGGAATTGAAGCTATGAGAGACAAAGCCAGAAGTCGGAAACAAGAAGGCAGAAGGGGAAACCAGAAGTTTAACGCTTCGCTTATCCGGAGAGGGCAATCGTCAATCGCCAATCATCAACCGGCAATCTCAGTAGGCCTGCCAGTAGAGGCTCGATTCGAACACCGACACGCCGTGCCCGCTCGCCATGTCGCTGTACATCACGTTGTACAACAGGCCTTTGTTGAAGGCGGCCTGCAATTGGTGGCGGGTGCCGGTCCAGATGAGGTGCTGGCCGCTGTTAACGTCGGCGTTTTCGGCCGTTGGTGCGCCGAGCGCTTGCTGCACTTCGTCCACGGACTCGCGCTGCAGGAGCTTTTGGGGATGGGACAGAATTTCGCCGTCGGCGCCGGTGGCCGATACCTGGCGGCTGGGATCCTGAACGAGCATGTTCTTTGCAAACAACTGAATCCGGCGCTCGCGGTCCGAGGCCTGGGCCGCCGCCTTCCGTTTCGTCATCCCGGGCAGGTAGAGCGTCAGGAAGGCCGCGAGCGCTGCAATGATGACCAATTGAATGATCACGATTCGCGTCCAGGCGGCGCCGGAAGTGGAAGAAAGCATGAGACATTATCCCATCGACTGGCGGCAGGTTCCAACGCCCTGCTGAAGCCGCGGCGAGTGTGTGCTCCGCCAAGCCAACCCGGCTTGCCAGCGGCCGCTCACGGGTGTATTAAGGGGAGACGGGGTTGAAGGATGGGGCTGGATCGCCGGCTGGCCGGACAGGAGAATGCGTGACTCCCGGAGAAGTCGAGAAGTCGATTCAGCGCCTCGACGATTTCGCCACGGTGCAGGGCGCGATGTCGGCGCGCATCGAGCGGAACCTGGACCGCCTCGAGGGAGGCTTGACCCGCCTCGAAAGCATCGTTGAAGCTCTGGCCGGACGCCTCGATGCGATCGCCGTAAAGGTCGACATGCTGGCGGACAACCAACGCGTCCTGTTTGAGGCTCTCACGGGGCTTACTCAGACAGTAGATCGTTTTATCCGCGGCCAGAGCCACAACGGCCATGGCAATTGACTCTCGCCTGCGGGCGCCCTCTGTGCCCGCTGGAGCTCCTCACAGATCATGCAGGGCCGCCTCGATGGGTGCGGGTTCGCGTGAGGCAGGCGCGAGAACGGAGACGTGACGACGATGGGTTCAATGGCGGCTGTGGTGCATTACGCGCTCCAGCAGGGAGCGGTCGATTTGCGCGAGGTCCCGGAGCCCGGCGATCCCGGCGACGGCGAAGTGCTGCTGAAGACCGAGGCCGTGGGCGTCTGCGGCAGCGAAGTGCACCAGTATCACAACACCCACAGTTGGCCCGTAAACGTCCCGGTGATTCTCGGGCACGAGTTTTCGGGTGTGGTGGCGAAGGTGGGCGGCGGCGTGCGCGGCTTTCGCGAGGGCGACCGCGTGGTGTCGGAAACGGCCGCCCGCATTTGCGGGGAGTGCGCCTACTGCCGCGCGGGCGAGTATAACCTGTGCCCGAAGCGCCTGGGCTTCGGCTACGGTGTGGATGGCGCGATGGCGGACTACGTCTGCGTGCCGGAGCGCTGCCTGCACCACCTGCCGCCGGCTGTTCGCGCGGAGGCGGCCGCGCTCACCGAGCCCTGCTGCGTGGCCTACAACGCGGTGGCGATGAAAACGCGCATCGATCCGGGCGCGAGCGTGCTGGTGCTCGGGCCGGGGCCGATCGGATTGCTTTGCATGGTGGTGGCGAAGCTCGCTGCGGCCGGATGGCTGGCGGTGGCGGGGCTGGAGCGCGACCGGCCGAGGCTCGATTTGGCCGAGCGCCTGGGCGCTGACCGCAGTTTTGCGGGCGGACGTGAAGAACTCCTGGCAGGCATTCGCGAGCATGGCGACGGCCTGGGCGTGGATGTGGTGATCGACGCCTCGGGCGCCTCGGCTGTGATGGAGCTGGCGCTCGCCGCCGTGCGGCCCGCCGGACAAATCACCAAGGTTGGCTGGGGACGCGAGCCGCTGGGCATCTCGCTCGACCCGCTGGTGCAGAAGGCCGTGCGCCTGCAGGGGAGCTTCAGCCACAACTACGGCGTGTGGGAGCGTGTGATCGCGCTGCTCGCTTCGGGGCGGCTCGACCCCCTGCCGCTGGTGGGCCGGGTGGAACCGCTCGTGGGCTGGCGCGCCTGCTTCGACGACATGGGCGAGGGCCGCATTGTGAAGGGCGTGCTCAAGCCGACGTAGGCCGAGGAGTCAGGAGTCAGAAGCCGGGAGTCAGCAGACAGGGGGGAAGATGAAAGTTTTCGGGGTCTGCCAGGCCAGGAGCAAATTCTCGACGTTAGTGGGGCTGGCTTTTCGCGGCCAAACAATCGGTGTCACGCGACATGGCAAGTTGACGGCACTGATTGTGCCAGTGGGGTCCCAGGTGAGATTGGAAGAGATTTTTCGCGACATGGACGAGAATCGCAAACGCTCCAAAATGCCCAAGGGCGTCACTGTGAAGGACCTGATCGAGGAGGGACGGATCTAATGCGCGGGGTCTCCTGACTTCTGTCTCTTGACTTCTGTCTTTCTTATGAAACTCGCTGCCTTCCCCAAGTGTTACATGGACGCGCTCTGCGTGGAGCGCACCATGACCGTCTTCGACTGGATCGAGATGGCGGCAGGCCTCGGTGTGGACGGTCTCGAGATGTATCCGGGCTTCTTCACTAGCCTCGAAGACACTTACCTTGACCACGTGGACGAAGCCCTGAAGCGCCACGGCCTGGCCATGCCGATGCTGTGCTGTTCGCCGGACTTCACCCAGCCTGACCCGGCGGCGCGGCGGCAGGAGATCGAACGCGAGCGGCGCCTGATTGACGTTGCGGCGCGCTTGGGAGGCGGATTCTGCCGGGTGCTCTCCGGGCAGCGCCGGCCGGGCCTCGCGAGAGAAGAGGGCGTGGAGCGCGTGGTATCGGCCATCGAGGAACTGCTCCCTCATGCGGAGTCGCGCGGCGTGGTGCTCACCCTCGAGAATCACTACAAAGACGGGTACTGGCAGTATCCGGAATTTGCCCAGAAGAGCGCCGTCTTCCTCGAGATCGTGGAGCGCATCGGGTCGCCGTGGTTCGGAGTGCAGTACGACCCTTCGAACGCAGTGATTGCCGGAGAAGATCCCCTCGCGCTGCTGGAGCAGGTCCGGCGTCGCGTGGTGACGATGCACGCGAGCGATCGCTACCTCAAACCGGGCTTCACTCTTGAAGACTTGTCGCGGGCCGAAGAGGGGCCGGGTTACGCCGCCATCCTGGTGCACGGGGTCACGGGCAAAGGCTTGAACGATTATCCGCGTATTTTCAGCCTGCTGCGCGAGGTGGGGTTTGACGGCTGGGTTTCGATTGAGGACGGGATGGGAGGTCTCGAAGAGATTCGCGAGTCCGCCGGCTTCCTTCGCCGCCTGATGCAGCCCTGAAAGACCGGTGAGACTACGCGGCGGCGGGCGCGCCGTCGTCGCAGAAGCCCTGCAGAAGTCCCTTGAACGAACGCACCGAGGCCGGCAGGGTGCCGGCGTCGGCGATCGCGTTCTGGCGTACCTCGTCGAGGGCCAGCAGCAGGTCCCCGAGGTTGTCGATGGTGGCCGCAATCGGGCCGCCCACGCCGACCAGGCGCAACGGGTCGAACCGCACGGTGGTGAGCAGCTCGCGCTGTATTTTGTCGGCGGTGGCCAGCACAGCCTGCTGGCGCATTTCGAGCGACTCTCCCACGTTCTGCCATTCGATGCGCGCGCGGCGCACCTCCAGAACCTGCCAGTCGAGCTCTTGCGCGAGTTGGAGCAGCCGCATCATTCCCAGCCTCCTGATACTATTGATGACTCTTCGCGTGGTAAAAGATGCCGCCGTGAAGTGACAGAGATGTAAATTTTTTGTCACAATTGCGCCACAACTTTCCGGCTCGAGTCGTGTTGCCGCTGTGTTCCCGGCGGCTGCACTCCGGGAGGATCCAATGGAGTACCGCACACTGCAGCACACGGAATTGAACGTGTCGCGCGCCTCGTTCGGCACCATGCCTTTCGGGTCGCAGGCCGATCAGGCCACCTCAACCCGGATGGTGGACCAATGCCTCGACGCGGGCATCAATTTCTTCGATACCGCCAACATGTACAACCAGGGGCGCGCGGAGGAAGTACTGGGGCGGGCGCTGGGCGCGCGGCGCTCACGAGTGATCGTGGCCTCCAAGGTGCGCTGCCGGATGGGCGAGGCGCCGGACGACGCGGGCCTTTCGCGCGCCGCCATCCGCAAAGCGCTCGACGCGAGCTTGCAGCGTCTCGAGACGGACTATCTCGACCTTTACTACCTGCACTGGCCGGATTACGACACGCCGATCGAGGAGACCCTCGAGGCGCTCGACGAGGCCGTGCGCAGCGGCAAGGTCCGTTACCCGGCCATTTCGAATTACGCCGCCTGGCAGGTGTGCGAGATTTACTGGATCGCGGCGAAGCGGGGATTTGCTGCGCCCTACATTTCGCAGCCCATGTACAACCTGCTGGCGCGCGCCATCGAAGACGAATACCTGCCCTTCTGCAAACGCTTCGGAGTGTCTGTGGCGGCGTACAACCCGCTGGCCGGTGGTCTGCTCACCGGCAAGCACTCGCCGCAGCGGGGGCCGATCGCTGGCACGCGCTTTGACTCGAACCCGCTCTATCAGGGCCGCTACTGGCACCACCTCTACTTCGCCGCCGTCGAAGAGCTGCGCGAAGTGGGGCGCGCCGCCGGGAAGACACTCGTGGAACTCGCTCTGCAGTGGATGCTGAGCCGCGAGCAGGTGGACTCGGTGATTCTGGGCGCCTCGCGGCCCGAACAACTCGCCGAGAACCTGACGGCCTTCGAGAGCGGCGCACTCGACGCGGCAACCCTCGCTCGCTGCGACGACGTCTGGAAGCGTCTGCGCGGTGTTGCGCCCAAGTACAACCGCTAGGCTTGCCGCCAGAGGGCCTGGCGGGCCGGGCGCCGCAGACGAGCGGCTTTGAAGACGCCCGTAAAATCCGCTCTTGACACTTGCGGCCAGTTTGATTACGGTTGGCCCTGCCTGTACCAAGGGCCTTGTTATGATGCGCGGCGAATTAGAGTCGCCAAACCTCCGGCCGTCTCGGGTATTCGTGAGAGCGTCCGGCCTCCCGTCGATTCCACCTCCTGCACCTCGGAGTGTTCCCGCATGATTCCGCACGTAACGGTTCCCGGGGCATGGCTTCAGGCGGCGGGCAGCCGCATGATGAATCCGCACACCATCGACTTTGCGATCATCGTGATCTATTTCGCGATGGTGCTCGGCATCGGGTTTTATCTGAAGCGGTACACGAAAAGGGGAGAGGATTTTTTCCTCGCCGGCCGCGAAATGACGGCCTGGGTGGCGGGATTGAGCTTCGTTTCGGCCAATCTGGGCGCGCTCGAGCTGATGGGATGGGCTGGGTCTGCCTACCAATACGGCATCCTGGCCGCGCACTGGTACTGGGTGGGCGCCATTCCGGCCATGCTGTTCCTCGGCATCGTGATGATGCCGTTCTATTACATTTCGAAGACGCACTCCGTTCCCGGTTACCTTCAACTTCGTTTTGGCCCGTCCTCCAGCGGGCTGAGTGCGGCCTGCTTTGCGGTGATGACCTTGCTGAGCGCCGGCGTGGACATGTTCGCCATGGCCCTGGTGATGAAGGTGCTCCTGGGGTGGAACCTCAACTTCAGCATCTGGGTGGCCTCGCTCACGGTGGCCATTTACGTATCGCTGGGCGGGCTGTTCTCCGCCATCTTCAATGAGGTGGTGCAGTTCTTTCTGATCTGGTTCGGCGCCTTGCTGGTCCCGATTCTGGGGTTGATTGAGGCCGGAGGTTGGTCGGGTCTGGTGGCGCGCATCCACGCCAACTTCCCGGGACAGGATTACACGCACCTTTGGCGCGGGTTGGGACACTTCAAAGACAATCCTATGGGGATTCATTGGACCGGCATCGTCTTTGGCTTGGGGGCGACGCTGGCCTGCGGCTACTGGACCACCGACTTTCTGGTGGTGCAGCGCGTGCTCGCCGCCAAGGATGTTCGCGCCGCCAAGCTGGCTCCCGTTCTCGGTTCGTTCTTCAAGATGGCCGTCCCGTTCATCGTGATCCTGCCGGGCCTGCTCGGGCTCGCGATTCTGCCTTTTCACCTCGTTCCGCAAAGCGTCGCCTCGGCCGATCCCAGCCTGCACAGTTTCAATGAAGTGCTGCCCCTCATGCTGGCGCGCTACTGCGGTCCCGGCCTGCTGGGCCTGGGCATCACGGCGCTCATCGCCGGGTTCATGTCGGGCATGGCGGGCAACATCAGCGCTTTTTCCACCGTCTGGACGTACGACCTGTACCGGGCCTTCCTTCGCAAAGACGCTCCGGACAAGCACTACGTCACCATGGGACGCGTTTGCACGATCGTGGGCATCGTGCTCGCCATCGGTGCGGCTTACATCGTGATGCAATTCGCCAGCATCATGGATTACATTCAAGCCCTCTTCAGTTTTTACGTCGCTCCACTCTTCGGCACCGTGCTCCTGGGCATGATGTGGAAGCGCATCAGCGCCGCGGGCGCATTCTGGGGATTGCTGGCCGGAATCGTGTCGTCCGTCGGGATGTTCATTGCGGTCAAGCTGAATCCGCGGATGCTGGCCGTGGTGGCGCTCTCGAGCGACGCCAAGCCCATGGCGGAAAATATGTATCGCGCTCTGTGGTCGTGGCTGATTTGCGTCGGCGTCACGATTGTGGTGAGCTACCTGACGAAACCGCGGCCGGCCGAAGCTCTTAAAGGGCTGGTTTATGGCGAGACCGAACTGCCGAGTGAAGGCCACCTGCCCCTCGTCAAACGCCCCATCTTCTGGGCCGGTGTGGCGCTGGTCCTGTTCCTCGTCTTGCAGTATATTTTCTGGTAGCACCGCATGAAGACCCAGCCCAAATCGTCGCAGCCGGGCGGCGACCCGCCTCGCCGGATCGGAGTCGCGGTGATGGACAACGAGCTGCCGAAGCACCACATGCTGCCCGTGTGGTTCTTCATCGGAGTGATTCTCGCCGTCTACGGCGTCATGATTTTCATCGAGGGACTCTACGAGCTTTCGAATCCTCCGGGCACGGTGCTCGAGAGCCTGCATTCGGCCATCTGGTGGGGCGCACTCATGGTGGTGGTCGGAATCGTGTTCGCCGTGAAGAACCGCAGACCGACCGCGGGCGGCCACTGAAGCTCTGCGATCCGCGAACCCCCGCCTTGGGTCGCCAACCTCCGTCCTCCCGTGCCTGACATCGCGCCGTAGTTTCCCGGCCATCGGCTTCACAGGTCGCGCCGGCCGAACCGCCGCACGGCCATGAGCAACGCCGCCAGCAGATAAATCCCGCCGTACACCACCATGGCACGGCTCGGGACCGAGGCGTTGAGGAAGGGCGATACGTGCAACGTGCTGGCGATCGGCGACTGCATCTCGAAGGTCGCGCGCCGCCAAAGCGACTCGCTGGGCATGATCACGCTGGACACGATGCCGAGGGTCACCGTGCGGGGGGAGTGCAGCGTGGCCCCGATCTGCTCGATCCAGCCTCCGAGAAAGGCGATGCCGTGCAGGCCCAGCGCCAGCACTCCGTTCGTCAGGGTTGAAAAGGTCGTTCCGAAGAATAGGGTGAGATTCAACATCAACACGCACTCGAGCCAGATGAGGCAAGCTCCCAGTACCAGATGGCGCGCGGTAATCCCGCTCTCCCAGTACGCCATCCCCGAGAGCGCTCCCACCATCAGCGCCACGTAAACGGTGAGCATGCCCACAAAGCCCATCCACTTGCCGAGCAGAATCTGGCGGCGGCTCACCGGCTTGGTGGCCACCGCCTGGATGGTGCCGGACGAGATCTCGCCCGACAAAGTGTCCACGGAGGTGAGCACGGTGAGCACCACGGCCATCAGGTCCACCGCGTAAAGTCCCACCATGATCATGCCGCGCAGAACCTCGGTGGCAATGATGGGCGGAGTGTTGTGGTGCGCGTTGAAGTCCTTCACCTGAAAGTGCAGGCCGGTGCTGAACAAGGCGATAAAGGCCGCGCCCGCGAGAAGCGCCATCAGCAGCAGCTTCTTGCGCGCCGCCTCGCGAAACGTGACGCCCGCCATGATCCAGGCGCCCACTAGAGCCCTCCTTCCGAGCCCACGATCTCCAGGAACAGATCTTCCAGCGATTTCTTCTCCGGCGTCAGCTCGTAGAGATCCGCTCCGCTGCCCACCAGGTACCGCGCCACCTCCGGCAAGGCCTCGGGGGAAGCGAGGGTGAGCGTAAGATGGTCGGCGTTCGTATGCACCTCCGAGGCCCAGCGGCCGAGTCCGGCAAGCGCCTCGGAGGTGAGCTTGCCGGCCCGCAGCCGCACGCGGGTCTGTTCGGCGTCAAGGTAGTCGAGCCGTCGCGTTTCCAGCACCCGGCCGTGCTTGATGAAGGCCACGCGGTCGCAGGTGACCTCCACTTCGCCGAGCAGGTGCGAGTTCAGCAGCACCGCCGCGCCGCGCTCGCGCTGGGTTTTGATAATGTCGCGCACCAGGCGCCGGCCGGCGGGATCGAGCCCGGAGGTGGGCTCGTCGAGGATGATGAGGTCGGGATCGTTCACCAGCGCCTGCGCCAGTCCGATGCGCTGCAGCATGCCTTTGGAGAACTCGCGCAAGCGTTTGCGCCGGTGCTCGCCGAGGCCGACGAGGTCGAGCAGGCCCGGAATTCGCGCCTGGAGGCTGGACCTTGAGAGGCCGCAGAGGCGCCCGTGAACGTGCAGCAGCTCTTCAGCCGTGAGCCAGTCGTAAAAGCGGAAATGTTCGGGCAGGAATCCGATGCGGCGGCGCGCGGCCACGTCGCTGAGGGGCCGGCCGAGCACGCGCGCTTCTCCGCGAGTCGGCGCCACCAGGCCGAGCAGCATCTTCACCGAGGTGCTTTTCCCGGCGCCGTTCGGCCCCAGGAATCCGAATACCTCGCCGCGGCGTACCTCGAGCGTAAGGCCTTCGACCGCGACTTTCTGGCCGAAGACTTTGCGCAGACCACGCGTTTCGACGGCGAGTTCGCTCGATGATTGAATCATTGACCCATTGAATCATCGACCCATTGATTCAATGAGTCAATTCACTCAATCCCTCAATTCAACGAGTCCGCCAGCGCCTGGGCGGCCGAGGCGTCGCCGGCACCGGAAAGCGAATAGACGATGCCGTTCTTAATCCAGATCAGGGTGTAGCCAGCCGGACGCCGGCCCTCGGGCGGCGCGGTGATCAAGGTGCCTTCCACGCCGTCCACCGGCATCTTCTCGGTCAAGGCGCCTTCGACCGGCACTGGAATCACTAGCGTCGAGGTCCAGTCCACGCTGCTCACGAAACTCTGGGCGGCGGCCGGGCTCATCCCGCCCAGCTCGAGGCCCGCCTCGGCCACCTGGGCAATATTCAGATTGGGCGGCACGCTGACGGCCGGCGCCGGCACTTGGGCGAACACCAGAAAGTTCTGCGCCTTGGCGGCCGCGCCCTCGGAGGCATCGCCGCCGTTCAGCGCGCCTTCCTCCGGCAGGTCGCCGTACCGCATTACCACGGCCTTCGGGATGTGCACGGCCACCTCGGCCCCGTCGATGGAGGCGGGAAGCTGAATGTCTGACCGGCCGGCTTCGTCCACGATGGCCTGCAGGCGGCTGCGGTTGAGCGTGAAGTGGAAGGCCTGCTCGCCCTCCACACTCACCTGGGGCGCGTCCGCCCGGCCCGTGAGGGCGCGGGCCGGGAAGCCAGCCAGCGAACTAGCCTCGGCCACGGTGGCGACACCCCGCGGCTTGCCGGGGTCCTGGGTGACCACGAGATTGTCCGTGATGAGCTGCTGTACCATTTTGGCCGTGCGATCCCCGGTCCCGGGGCCCGGCAGCACCGGATTTACGGCCACCACCTCGATCTTTTCCACCCTGAGCAGGGCCAGCACGCGTTGCGCCCAGCTTCGCGCCGGCGCGAACGCCATGGCCACGGCGAGGGCGCACAAGGCGAGCGCCACGCCCCAGGCCGGCGCCCATCGGCGCGCCCAGACCTGCGAGAAGGCGCCCCGCTCCGCCTCCGCGCCCTCCGAGGCGGCACGGGCGCGCAGGTGCGCGAGCGCGGCTACGGGATCGCCCCCACCTTCGCCGGGGAGGGGACCGAGAGGCTCGAGCACGCGCCGGACGCCCGCGGCCACAGCCGCCATTTCGGCGAGCTCGCGGCGGCAGTCAGCGCAAGCGGAAAGGTGACGCTCCACCTCCTCCAGCTCGCGGCCGGTGAGTTCACCGTCCAGTTTGGCGCGCAACGTTCCTTTTTCGACGCAGTTCATAATGCCTCCTCTTCCTGACGGTTGTCTTTGCCGGCGGCGCGGTAATGGTTGCGGAAGGCCTGCTCGGCCCGTAACAGCAGGGTGCCTACCGAGACTCGTTTCACCCGGAGTGCGGCCGCCACCTCGTGGTAGGAAAAGCCGCCGGCCCGCAGGATGAGCGCCTGGGCCTGCACGGGCTTGAGCCGGGCCAGCACCTGGCGCACCCGGCGGCGCTTCTCGTCGCGAACCAGCTCGTCGAGCGGGCCGCCCGCAGGCGCATTCTGAGCAGCGGCACGCGCCGCCTGATGCTCGTAGTCGCGCCGCCGCACTTCGCGGCGCAGGGCGTCAATGCCGAGGTTGGTGGCCGTGCGGTAGAGCCACCCCGCCACGTTGCCGTCCGAACTGGGCAGCAACTGGCGGCGGTAGAGCTTCCAGAAAACCTCCTGGGCCAGCTCGTCGGCTTCGATTCGGTTCGCCGTCAGGCGGAAAAGCACGCTTACCACGCGGCCGTAGTGTTCGAGGTAGAACCGTTCGAACTCCGAGTTCCAGGGTTCCGTCACTTGTCGGGTGTCCGTCATGGGACGATCCCAGCGTTCAATGATGCCTTCACCTGGGCCCGCAGCGCCTATAGCCAAACTCAACCTCCCTGCCATTCTCAACCTTAAAACGTCCCTGCGCCTGAAAAAGTGTCATCAAGCCGGCCAGCGCGCGGACGGTGGCGCCAGGCTTGGAGCACAAACGGGCCGGAGGCTCGGGTCCCGCCCCTTCCAGGCTGCGGGGCAGGCCCCGGGCGGCGAAAGGGTGTAGGTTCGGAGCAGAATTCAGGCGTTATACAGGCCGCGCTCGTAAGGCAAAAACCGGGCTTGAAATCGAGGTAAGCCGCTGGAAAAAAACGAGTTACTCGGGTTGGCTTCGTTTTGGTCATTTTCGCTGTAACTCGTTGTAGCCGTTCTGTTTAGGTAAGTTGGCTTCGATCGGCTTCGTTTAGGGTCGTCGCGGTACGCTAAAACCGCCGACCGGCCTCAAGCCGACTGAGTTCACGCAACCGTCCCGGGCTCTATTCATAACGCATTCCGCCGGCCTCCGGGAGCCGAAAATCGGGCCAAAAGTCGCCGTAACCCGCTGAAAATATTTGATTTAACAGCATTGGCTTCGTTCCTGCGGCTCCGGCTGTATCGCATTGACGCGGTTTGATTTAAGTCCATTGGCTTCGATTGGCTTCGTTCTTCCGGCGCGCCTCCGGCCGGGTTGGAAGAGTTTTGCGTTGCGCCGCGCGGCTCGCCGGCCAGATCCGCGGCGAATTCGTCATGGAACAGGTCCACGAGGCGCTCCTCGCGGCGGTTCAAGGGGTATCGCCGGGAGCGCCGCTTCGCCCCGAATACATGGAGCCGCCCTTCGATCTTACGCCGGACGTCCACCGGGGACCCGAACCTCGGGCCTAACACCTCCGCCAGTCGACCCCGCCAGGGCTGATGACGCTCGCGCTTATTGTTCACGATGAATAGGAGCAGCTTTTCAATCAGTTCGTCCTGCTCATCGCAGCGGGGCGGCCCCGGGGCGACCCAACTGCGAATGCGCCGCGCCTTCGCCCACCAGGTGCGGGCCAGCAGGTCTACGGCGGCCTGATCCGAGGGCTCCCGAGGCTGGAAGATGGCGGCCAGGTCGCAGAACATCCGCCGGAAATCGCGAGGGTCCTCGCCCCGCGCGCGAAGCTCGCGCTCCATCTCGGGGAAAAGGTCGCGGCGGCGGTTCAGCGCGGCGCGGCGCTTGCCGCCCACGGACTTGGGTCCCGTGGATTTCAGCGCGTTTCGCCGATTGGCGCGCGTGCGCGGGCTCACCCGCTCGACAGGGTTGGAACTCTGCTTCGATACGACAGGCTCCGCTGGGGCTCGTGCAGTTTCAGGCCGAAGTTCCGCCGATTGGTCCATAACGTTAATCCTTTCAACGCGATGCCGCCAAACGCCGGCTGAGGCCGGACACGCGTCAGCCGCCTGGAAGCGCACTTCCGGCGAGCCGAGCCCAGCCCGGAACCTGGGCCTTCGCTTGGAGGTCCCACAAACAAATAGCCTCTGTTACCATTTTCCGCTGCAAAAATGGGACGGTGGGTAAAAGCGGGACTGCCCCAAAATATTTCTTAAAGGCCGTATTTTCGGCGCCATAGCGCTGTCAGACCGGGATTGGGGAGGTTGAAATGTGAAGAATTGAGACACTCGCGTCAAGGGCCGGACCAGGGAGGCGGCAGGAGCGACTCAAATGATAGACCTATCCAATCGTGGTCGCCGACACCCAGAATTATTGCCAGGTCTTTCGTTCGGGTTGCTGATTCAAGGACTAACTCTGGCGAATGAAAGACGAATTCAGGGCCGATGGCAGACCAACCGCGTTTCGACGAAATCGGCTAATGGTCGGAGGTCAGGCTCGATATCCCACGCTCTGCGTCAAATCTCGATCTTCGCCTCGATTGAATCGTAGTCAGCGCGAAAGCCACCGTCGGAGGCGTCGAGCAGCCCGGCGGACGTTAAGGCTTCGACATCCGCGTGTACTGAATTGTAGTCGCGTCCGACGGCGTTTGCGAGGGCGCGGACGCTCGTGACGTCGTGCTGCCGGACGTAGCGAAGCAACTCCATCCGTTTGTCAGTGAGGAGGCGTCCGAGAGCCTCCCAACTCTCGAACGCCAGATGGCGCTGGCGGAACGTTTCACCGCGTTCGGCGCGGTGCCAGGCGTCGACGAACCGACGCGCTGCGTCGTGTTCCATCGAGCCGCCGACGGTGATCTTCACATCGCTCATGCAGCACCTCGCAAAGCCCGCACCCTTCATATAGCGTTTCGGGGCAAGAGTGTCAAAGTTGGACCCATCGGCAACGGGTCAGGTTAAGGCGAATGCATCGGCAAGGGTCCCGTTCGCGGCGTCGGTTGGAGCGGTTGACTCTGAGCGAATAAAAGGCGAACATGGGACCTATGCAACGCGGCCCGAGACTCGACGAAATTGGTTACTGGTCCGAGATCAAGCTGGACATCCTCAGAGAATACGCCGCCGCGTACTCGAGAATTCTGGCGGCGAGGAGGCAGCCGGCACTTCATCACGTCTATATCGACGCCTTCGCTGGCGGGGGCGTCCACGTCTCCAGAGCTACCCGCGAGCCAAGACTCGGCAGTCCCCTGATTGCGCTGGGCATTAAGCCCCCATTCCGAGAGTTTCACTTTGTCGACTTGGACCCGCGAAAGATCGCCCTCCTGCGGCAGCGTATTGGGCCTCGGAACGACGTTTTCTATTACGAGGATGACGCGAACAGTGTGCTACCGCAGCAGGTATTTCCGAGGGTAAAGTACAAGGACTACCGTCGCGGCCTATGCATTCTTGATCCCTATGGACTTCACCTGAGTTGGAACGTAATCCTCGCCGCCGGACAAATGAAGAGCATCGACCTGTTTGTGAACTTTCCTGTCCTAGATATGAACCGGAATGTCCTCTGGCACGACGTCGAGAGCGTCGCTGCGGAGCAGAGCGAGCGCCTTACATATCTGTGGGGCGATGAGTCATGGCGGGAAGAGGCTTACAGCACAGCAGGGAATCTGTTTGGTTATCCTGAACGGGAGAGCATCGAGGTCGTGGCCTCGGCTTTCCGGAAGAGGCTCAAGAAGGTAGCGGGCTTCGCCAGGGTTCCCGAGCCGATGCCGATGCGAAACACCAAAGGCGCGATCGTCTATTATCTGTTCTTCGCGTCGCAGAACGAAGCAGGGCAGGACATTGTGCGCGATATTTTCAACAAGTATCGAGACCGCGGAGCAAGTTGATGTCTCTGGGAAGCTCAATCGAATGGACGGACGCAACGTGGAATCCCGTGCGCGGCTGCACGAAGGTCAGCGCCGGTTGCAAGCACTGCTACGCCGAGACCTTTGCGGAGCGGTTTCGCGGGGTCGAGGGGCACCCCTACGAGCAGGGGTTCGACCTTCGGCTCGTGCCCGAAAAGCTGGAAGAGCCCCTCCGCTGGCCGAGGCCGAAGCGGGTTTTCGTCAACTCCATGAGCGATCTTTTCCACCCTGCCATTCCGGACGATTACGTTGCGGCTGTGGCGCAGGTGATGGTTGCGGCCCGCTGGCATACGTTTCAGGTGCTCACCAAGCGGGCCGAGCGGATGTGCGCCCTGCTCGGTTCGAAGCTGCGATTAGCCGCCGGGCACCCGCACATCTGGTGGGGCGTTAGCGTCGAGAATCGTCGCGACGGGGTGCCGCGCATCAACCATTTGCGGCAGGCTCCGGCAGCCGTGCGCTTTTTGTCAGTGGAGCCCCTCCTTGAAGACCTTGGCGCGCTCAATCTCGATGGGATTCGCTGGGTGATCGTCGGCGGAGAGAGCGGCCCCGGCGCCAGGCCGATGGAGGAAAGCTGGGTCCTATCCATCCGCGACCAGTGCCGCCGCGCACGGGTGGCGTTTTTTTTCAAGCAGTGGGGCGGGGTGCGCAAATCGGCGGCCGGCCGCCTGCTCCAAGGCGTCACCCACGATGAGTTTCCCGACGGCCTGCCCTTGGCCGTCCAAGCCTAACCCATGTCCCGCCCCGGCGGCTCTGATTCGCTTTCGAACCACCCTATTCCGGTCCGTTCACCAAACTTGCGCCCGCCTGTCTAATTCCTGTTGACTTCCTACAGAAGATGGGCGATGCTTCCTGTTGGATTTCTAAAGGAGAGGTCATGACCGGAGGCAAGGAAGACATTTTGCGCGGCACGCTGGACCTGCTGGTGCTCAAAACGCTCGACACCCTTGGGCCCCAGCACGGCTACGGCATTGCGCGGCGCATCGAGCAGGTGTCGGAAAACCTGCTCCATCTTAACCAGGGCACGCTCTACCCGGCGCTGCTGCGCCTGGAGCAGAGGGGCTGGATCGGCTCGAAGTGGGGCACCTCCGACAATAACCGGCGCGCGCGCTACTACACGCTTACCAAGTCCGGCAAGAAGCAGCTCGCCCGCGAGGCCGAGAGCTGGGAGCGCATGGCGGGGATGATCGGCCGATTGCTTGAGGGAGCCGAGGGATGAACGATTGACGATTGCCGATTGGTGATGGGTGATTGCATGAGCTGGGTGAAAGTGGCGGTTGCGCGATGCCGGGCGCTGCTGGGGCGCAAGCGCCTCGAAGAAAAGTTGAACGAAGAATTGCGCGGGCATCTCGAAATGCTTCGAGACGAGTACGCGAAGCGCGGTCTCACGCCCGAGGAGGCGCGTTTTGCGGCGCTTCGGGCCTTCGGTGGGCTCGAGCAGGTAAAGGAAGAGTATCGGGAACGCAGGGGAGTGCCTATGTTTGAGACGGTCGTTCAGGATGTGCGCTTCGGATTGCGCCAATTGCGGCGTAACCCCGGATTCACCGTCGTCGCCGTGCTGACCCTGGCGCTCGGCATTGGCGCCAATACGGCGATTTTCAGCCTTGCGAACGCCGTGGTGCTGCGGCCGCTGCCCTATGCGCACAGCGACCGGCTGGTTTGGATTGCCGAATCGATCCCGGCGCTCAAATCCGAAGCCGCCACGGGCGGAGACTACGTCGATTGGAAAGATCAGAACCACACTTTGGACCGGATCGCCGCTTACGACACGGTCTATCGGGGCAGCCTGAGCGAGGGGGCCGGGGGGGCCGGATCCGCCGACTTCAATCTCACCGGCCGCGGCACGCCGGCGCGGGTCCATGGCGCGTTCGTAAGCGCCAGTTTCTTCGCCACTCTGGGCGTGCAGCCGCAACTCGGCCGAGCCTTTACGGAAACCGAGGACCAGCCGAGCGGGCCTCACGTAGCCGTTCTGATGCATCCCTTCTGGCAGCAGTATTTTGGCTCCGACGCTCACGTGCTGGGCCAGGCGGTCAATCTCGACGCTGCGCCTTACACGGTTATCGGTGTGATGCCGGCGAGCTTCCGTTTGCCCGGGGATTCGGACGCGCAAATCCTGCTGCCGCTGGCTCTCAACCAGGCCAGTGAGCGGCTTCGCATCGCGCAAAGGCACGTTCGGATTATCGGTCGATTGAAGCCTGGCGTCTCCCTCGCTGCCGCCCGCGCCGACCTGGATGAGATCCGGAAACGAGCGCAGCCGTCCGGCGGGCCCCCGCCGGCCGAGGGCGGCGGCGGTCGGGGCCGACGTCGTGCAATGCAGACTCCAGGGCCCGGGGGGCCCCCGCCGGCAAGCGAGCTCAAAGTGGTGCCCCTCGCCGAACACCTGGCGGGGAATCTGCGCCCGGCCATGCTGACCTTGCTCGGGGCGGTCGGACTGGTGTTGCTGATCGCTTGCGCCAACGTTGCCAACTTGATGCTGACGCGCGCCTCATCCCGGACGCGGGAAGTGGCGGTGCGGGCCGTCCTCGGCGCGGGGCGCTGGCGCCTGGTTCGGCAGCTCCTGGCGGAGAGTGTGACCCTGGCG
>DATJAQ010000342.1:0-2620 GCA_035516075.1 Terriglobia bacterium
GCACTGCTGAGCTACCGGATCGGCCGTAGCACCGGCTAGCTCCCCATTAGCAGCACCACCTTCGGATGAAACAGCGTCCCCGCCACCCTGCTGGCGATGCACACCAGCTCTGCCTGGCCGGCGAAGACTTTTACCAGCGGCGCGCGGGACATTTCCGGCAGGTTGACGGCCATGCCGTTGCGGATGCGGGCCAGACTCTCTTCCGGCGCCATCACCGAGGGAAACTCCGGCAGAATCCGCCGCGGATGGACGAACAGGCTCTGGACTTCCTCTGCCGCCACAAGTTCATCGAGCGTGTGCGCGTCCTCGAGGCCGAACTCCCCGACCCGTGTCCGCCTGAGGGTCGCGAGGTGGGCGCCGACGCCCAGAAGCTGCCCCAGGTCGTGCGCCACCGACCTCAGATAAGTGCCTGAAGCCACCCGTGCCCGGAACGCGGCCCGGTCTCCATCCATGCTCAGAATCTCGAATTCCCTGATCTCCACCTGGATGGGCTTGAGTTCCACGTCCTTCTTTTTGCGGGCCAGCTTGTAGGCCGGGACGCCCGCGATCTTCTTGGCGGAAAAAGGCGGCGGCGTCTGCTGGATGCTGCCGCGGAAGCGCGTGGCTCCCGCCCGCACCTGGTCGAGCGTGAGCCCGACTAGCTGGGGCGGTCCCGTGGGCTCGCCTTCGGCGTCGTAGGTATCGGTCGCGAAACCGAAGCGGATTGCGCCCTCGTAGCTCTTTTCCGACGCCAGGTAGAACTGGGCCAGGCGCGTCATGCGCCCCAGGACCAGGGGTAATACGCCGGTCGCCATGGGGTCAAGCGTCCCCAGGTGCCCGACGGCACGCTCGTTGAGCAGGCGGCGGACGCGGGCCACCACGTCGTGGGAGGTCATGCCCGCGGGTTTATCGACGATCAATACTCCATTGGCGGCCATTCTCTGCTATCGTGGGGTGTTAGCGCGATCCGGTCAAGTGTAGGAAGATTCTGGCCGAGCCCGCCCTATGATTCCCATCCGCGATGATGCCCCGCATTACACCACGCCCTGGGTTAACTACTTTCTCATCGCGCTGAACACCCTGGTCTTCCTGTTTGAGCTCGCGCTGGGCCCGCGCCATCTCGATGCCTTCTTGTTCAGCTTCGGTATGGTGCCCGCGCACCTGACCGCAGCCCTGCGCGCCGGAGCCTACGCCGCCGCCCTGCTGCCGGTTCTGACCTCGATGTTCCTGCACGCCGGCTGGCTGCACATCATATTCAATATGTGGTGGCTATGGATCTTCGGCGACAACGTCGAGGATTCGCTCGGCCACTTCCGCTACCTGATCTTCTACCTGCTAAGCGGGCTGGGGGCCGCGCTGGTACACATCATGTTCAACCTGGGCTCGCAGGTGCCGAGCGTGGGCGCCAGCGGCGCCATCGCCGGGGTGATGGGCGCGTACTTCGTGCTGTTCCCTTCCGCGCGCGTGTTGACCTTCATTTTTGTCTTCTTCACCTGGCTGCCGGCATGGCTGATCCTGGGCTACTGGTTCGTGCTCCAGTTCCTGAGCGGGGCCGCGACCTCGCTCACGGCCCAACAGGGATCCAGCGGCGGCATCGCCGTCTGGGCCCATGTGGGAGGCTTCCTCACCGGCGTGGTCATGATCAAGCTGTTCCCGCGGCGCGCCCCGCGCTACCATTCCACGGCATGGCAGTGAAACCAGGCCCGTGGTCAGTGGGTAGTCGCCAGGCCCCTGGCCCCTGCTTCTCATTTGCCGGAGGCAGCGCCGGCGCTCTTGTCTTCCGGGTCGAAGCGTGAGCGCAAGCGGTCGCGCAGCTCGGCGGGAGCGGCCGCATTGCATGACACCAGCAACCACAAGTCGCTCGCGGGATCGGAGGCCAGTTTCTCCAGCGTGGCCGCGTCGGCGTGGGGATGGCGCGCGATATTCTCGCGGACGGCGGCGTAGGGATGCGACGCCAGCCGTGCCAGCACCCCGGGCGGCGTGTGGGGATGCTCGGCAATGGTGCGCAGCAGCAGCCAGTCGTCCTCGGAGGCGGCCTGGGCCAGTCGCGCCAGCAGCTCGGGCGCGGCGTCGGCCTCGCGCGCCTGGTTGAGCTGCTCGTCGAAATTCGTGTTGATTTGATGAAGTTCGGCGGTACGCGCGTCGATCATGCGGTGCAACACCTCGGTCTCGCGCCCCAGGCCGTGGGATTCGTGCTGGAAGTTGCGGATGGAGACCAGCACCGCCCGCAGGTGCTGGCGCTCGCCATAGATGATCTGCGTGGTGCGCTTGCGAGGCTTAAAGTCGTAGCGGGGCTCGTCGGTACGCCGCATGTTACGCGCATTGTAATGCAGGTTGGAGACGTAGAGATGGAGCTTGCTGCTTCTCCACATTACGTGGGTAATGGCCGGTTCACAGGGCGCCGGCGGTGGGCGCGATGACCAGTTCTTCCACCGTCGCCTCCGGGGGCAGGCTGAGGGCGAAAACCACCGCCCGCGCGATGCTCGCCGTCGAGATCATGCGCCGGCGCGGGGCCCCGGGCCAGAACTGCTCCCAGATGGCGGTATCGGTCGCGCCCGGATAAAGGCCGATCACGCGAATTCCCTGCCCGCGCAACTCCGCCCGCAAGGTGTTGGTGAAACCCGCGGCGCCGTGCTTGGAC
>DATJAQ010000343.1:0-15939 GCA_035516075.1 Terriglobia bacterium
CGGCTCCTCTTCTGCATCGCCGGGCGACTGGCGGGCTGCGGCGGCCTCCAGCAGTTCTTCCGGCGTCAGGCCGAGGCGCTGAATGGTGGCGGAGACCCGGGGCCATTCTTCCGCCAGAAACTTCTGGCGTTCGCCCTGCAACAGCAGCTTGCGCGCGCCGACGTTGATAAACATGCCGCGACCTCGCCTGCTCTCCACAAGCTGCTCGTCTACTAGCTGTTGATAGCCCTTCAGGACCGTGAGCGGATTCACCCGGTATTCAGCAGCAACCGTGCGCACGGACGGCAGTGGATCGCCTTCCTTGAGCACGCCGTCGAGGATCATGGCCACGACGCGGTCGCGAAGCTGGCGGTAAATCGGCTGACTGTCGTTCCACTCACGATCCATCAGGCTTTCCTGAGCGCCTTAACAGAGATACGCTTCCCGTCATTTTGTCCGCTGCAGGTCGAGGTGCGCCTGGACTGGCTTGTCTCCTGGCTCCATGTAAGTCCAGTCCTCGGTGTGGTGGTTCGCGTCGATTAGGGTAAAGACTGCACGGTCCATATGTCCGTGCTGCATACTGCCGGCGACATCGAGAAGGTCGAAATCCACCGTCTTGCCGTCGGGCGACTCCTTGGCGACCATCCGCGGGCGGTTTCCGGCGTCGCAGTAATGGGTGAGGGTCAGGCGATCGTTATCGACGTAAAGCATGGTGATCGGATCCTCGGGCCCGCCTCCTGTCATCTCATGCATGAGCGCGTTACCCATGGAAGTGACGCGAAGCGTAACTTGCACGGGCTTGCCTTCAAAGTTGCCTTGCCACGAACCCGCCAGGGTTTTCAATTGGTCGAAGGACTTTTGCGCGTCAGACTGCGCGACGGCTACAGTGGAGAGCGACGTCAAAATGAATACAACGGAAAGTGCGATGCGTGTTTTCATGTTCAGTGTTCTCCTTCTCTCTTATTCGCTGCCGGTGCGGAAATTGTTTTGGCGCACTCGGTTTTCAACAAAAGCGTTCACGCTGGCAAGGCTCGCTTGCCAGATCCACCTCCAGCGCCCACGGCAGTGACCTACTGACATAGTTGACTACAACAGACGACCACATGCAAGCTTTTTTTGCTATGCTTTTCCAGCCGTTTTCCGCCACAGGTCGATTCTGCTCATTTGTGTTACCCGAATGTGCTCCTTTGATGCCTCGAAAAGGGCCTTTTGGGGCACGATTTGTCCAATATCTGGACACTTATGATTTTCGGAAGTTTTCGTAAATTATCGAAAGTACGTGCGGGTGAGGGCTCGCTGCCGGCGTCTGTAAGTCGTTGAAAGTTGGTCCGACGTTGCGGGAGGAGTCAGGGGGCAGAAGTCCGATGTCGGGAGTGGCCCATGGCGATTTCCGGGTGCCCGAAAATGTCGCTGTATGAAAGCAAATCTTACCCGCAGAACCGGCGATTTTGTGGTCATTTGAACGCAATTGTCCAAAAACGCTACACTTTTACTTTTGGGGAGCCCCGGCTGAGTACCCCGTAAGTTATTGAAAGTAAGTTCCGTACCACCGGAGTGTTTCCAGCTGTAAGTTGTTGAAAACAGGTAGACGGCTGGCGTGCCGTATTCGCCGGTCTGCGATCGTCGCGTGCCGATTGACTTACGCCTTCGAGCTCCTTAAAAGGGGCGCCCTCGTTTCACGGCCGAAGCGCGGCGGCCAGCAGTCCGCGGCGGACGTGCGCCTCCAGCACGGCGCGCTGCACGTTGCCCACCCAGGCGCCCGGAATGCGCCCGAACTCGGAGCCGTCAATGCCGGGCGCGAGCTCATCTGCTTGAAATCGTCCGCCGTCAGGGGCCCGTGCGCGCGGACTTCGTCCAGCACACGCTACATGTAATCCGGATGCGCGGCGATGAAGCGTTCAAAGCCCCAGGGGCGCGGGCGTGGGCGATGAAGGCCCTGGGCCGTTAGGGCAACGTCCTGGCTTCGGCAAGCAGGAGGTCAGGAGCCGGCATGCCTTGCGCTCGTCATCGCGTTTCGCGGAACGGGCGCCACGTTCCAGAATCGTCCACGGCGCGTGCTACGAAGAACGTGATTAGGAGACTGGACATTCGTCCGTCAGTTGAGCTAAGCTATTGCCGGTTCCCTTATGGTGCACGGGTCGCTCATTATCCTTTTTCAGTATGGGGGCTACGGCCTCGAGGTCGTTCTCCTCGTCGCGCTGCTGCGAGGCGGTTACGCCCGCACGTTGGCCCCGCTCGTTGTCTTTGTCGGCGCGATGCTTGGCGTAGACGCCATCATCCGACCGGCGACCCTGCTGACATACGGCCTGCATTCCAGGCAATACTACTACACTTACTGGCTGACCGAAGTCCTCCTGATCTTCGCAGCCTTCCTGCTCGTTTGCGCCTTTTTCCGCCGCGCCTTCCGGCTTCGAGACCAGGAAATGTGGTCGTTCGTGCGGCCCATATTGCTCATGATTCTGCTGATGGTGCTCGCCGTGACGAGCGTGGATTTCCGCCAGCATTACCGCGACCTGTTTACCACCAACTACATCTGGGAATTCAATCAGAACCTCTGCTTCACGTGCCTGGTGCTCAACACCGTTCTGTACCTGCTGCTGCAACGGCTAAAAGGCACAGAGGCACAATTGCAATTGCTGGTGTGCGGCCTTGGCATCCAGTTCGCCGGGCCCACGGCGAATTCGGCGTTGGTCCATTTGACCCGCAACAGCCACGCGATGGTGATGTTCTTCACGTACTTTTCGCCCATCTGCGGGCTGGCCATGTTGGGAGTGTGGCTTTACGCGGTGGCCCATAAAGGCAGCGAGCATTCCGGCGGTCTGATCGCTGGAAGGCGCGGCCTGGCCGTGCCCGTGCAACGCCCGGCATAACGTTGGCTGACTGTTTTACTGAGGTTACGCATGGTCACAGCGACGATAATTCTGGCGCTCTCCGCAGGGTTGTTCCTGTTCTATCTTCAGGCGACGTGTGAGAGGATTCTCCGGCTGCCTTTCGAAGATCCGCTGCCCGAACCCATTGTCGATGCCAATCGCCTCGAGTTCCCCTTTGTCCGCACCGCTCTGCGCGAGTTTGACACACCGGTGGACTATCCCCGCTTCCGGGTGCAGCTCAAGTGCGACTACCTGGCCTTGGTCTACCTGCTGCGAAACGCCGCCAATAAGAAGGGCCGGCTCTCGCACAACGAGCGCTTGCTGGCGCTCTATTTCCGCGCCCTGTCGGGGGTGCTGGCCGCCAGCCACCGGTCAGGGTTTGCGGAGAAGTTGATCTTGCTGAAGATGACCGAAGTGCTTTTGTACTTCGCCAACGTCCTCGGCGAGCGCATCAAGCGGGTCCGCTTCGGCCAGTTGACCGCGTCCGAGTACCTGATGGGCCTCTAGACTGCGACGAGTTGTCCGACTCCGCGCGTTAATCATTCTCCCGGAAATTGGAATCGAATCCCCGCCGCGAAATTCAGCGGCAGCGCCGGATACCCCAAGACCTCTTCAAAGTGCCGGTCCAACAGGTTGTAGAGCCGGCCGTAAACCTCGAACCCCCGGTACAGCCGGAAGGAAAAACCTCCGTCCACCCGCGCGTAGGCGTGGTTTTCGAACAGACACGGCAGGTCCAGTGCGCAGGCATACGCGCCGAGATTGGGCTCAAGATCGAGGGCCCGGCCCCGGAAGTACGCGCCGGATTCCAGCGTCAGACGCTTGCGGTTCCAAACGATGGTGTAGAACCCCGAAGTGCGCGGGCGGCGCAGCAGCGGCTGGCCCACCCGAAACGGCGCAAGCGCCAGGTCGGTTCCGTCGAGCGCGAGGATCGAGGTCTGCAGAAACGTGTAGCCGGTGTCGATCTGCAGGGCCGGCGTCGGCTGCCAGCGGAACGACGCTTCGAGGCCCTGGGCCCGGGCGTTACCCAGGTTGGCCGAGGTAAAGGTGCTGAGGTTGGTGAGCGAGCCTCCGAGCACCTCGATCTGATCCTTGAAGCGGTTGTAGAAGTAAGACGCGCTCAGCACTGCGCGGCCGCCGAGCAGGTGCTGCTCCACGCCGGCGTCGAAGCTGAGGCTGCGCTCGGGCTTGAGCCGGGGGTTGTTGGTAAAAGCCAGCTCAAAGCCGCTCGGCATCCGGATGCCGGTGCCGAAGCTGGCGTGAAGGCGCGTCGCGCCCACGGCCCATCCCCTTCCCCCGCCGTCGCGGGCCAGCCACGCCACCGCCACGTGCGGGTCCACCTGCCTGATCGCAGCCTTCGGGATGGCGGGGCGCTCGCCAAAAGCATCGGCGGAAAGCGCCCGGGTGCGGATGTCGTCCGCGCGCGCGCCCGCCGTTACCGTCCAGCGGCTGCCAGGGGCCCAGCGGTTCTCCACGAAGTAAGCCAGTGTGGTTCGCGGAAGGAGGAAGGGCGCATTGGAGGCGTCGGCGATGTAGGTGTCGCGAATTTGTTCGCGGTTATACTCGAAGCCGCCCACCAGGAAATCCCGATTCGACACCTGCACTTCGCTGCGCGTATTCAGCACGGCGCGCAGATTGTCGGAGTAAGAGTCTCCGAAGGGCGACCGGAAATAGGAATTGTTGGTTGAGACCGTCGCCGTCGTCACCTGCCGGAACCGGGCCGAGAGTTGCTCCGAGTAACTGAACGCGTAGCCAAACAGGTTCTGCTTGTCGCGGGAGTAGGTGTCGAGACGTATAAACAGGTGGTCGGGATCCGATCCATACGGTCCCGGATCGCCCGCGTCGCCGGCGTTTCCGAAGAAGTGAAAACTGAACTGGCGGCGGCCGCCGGCTGGGTAGGAGAGGCTGAGAAGGGCGCTCTGGTTGCGGTACTGATCGTTCGCCACTACGCCGCCGGAGTCGAGCCGGCTCGCCTCCGCCGCCCAACCGAAACCCTTCGCGAGCCCGCTCGCGCCGGCACCGATCCGCCAGGAGGCGAAGCTGCCGGCTTCTTCGCGAAGCGAAAAGCGGGGCGGCCCGTCTCCCCGGTGGCTAACGATGTCGACCACGCTTGAAACGGCGTTGGTGCCGTAGAGAGCGCTCTCCGGGCTTCGGGTTACCTCCACGCGCTCCACCCCGTCGGTGGCAAGAGGAGCGAAGTCGAACGAGCCGCCGAATTGGTTCAATTGAATGCCGTCCACCAGCACCAGGTTGTAGTCCGACTCCCCGCCGCGCACGAACAGGCTGGTGACGCCACCCCAACGCCCGCTCTGCACCACCGCGACGCCGGGGACATCGCGCAGAGTGTCGAAAACGGTCCGGTCTCCTCGGTTATCCATCTGTTGCGCACTCACGACACTGACCGAGGAGCCCACCTCACTCGCGAGGGCGCCGCCCAGAGACGCTGAAACCACCACCTGCTGCTGCGCAACCCCGAGTTTCAAATGCAAATCGAATCTCTGGTCTTGGCGCGCTCGCAGCGCGACCTCCGCGGCGGCGGTGGAAAATCCTGCCGCCTCCGCCACCAGTCTGTACCGGCCGGGTGCGAGTGCCTGGAACGAGTAGCGGCCCGTGGCATCGGTGGAGCGCTCTTCAACCGCATTCAAGGGAGACAACAACGTGACTTTGGCCGCGGCCACCGGGCGGCTCTGGGGATCGAGTACCGCTCCGTGGAGGGATGAGGCGTAGCTGAGGGGTGCTGCAAGCAGTAGCATTACGAGCCCAACTGGGAAGGCAAATAGTCTTACCCGACATCCGGCACGGGACCGGAAGTCACTCGGTGGCGGCGAAGGTTTTAACGCGGAAGACGACCGGACGTGCGGCAGCATGGTGACTCAGCTCCTTCTCCCCGCTCACGCGGCGGGGTGTTGGCCGGCGGAGAGAGTCACCGGAAGGCAACAAAAAAGCCTCCCAATTCCCCAAAGGCGGAATCCGGAGGCGTCTCAAATTCCCGGGACTCTTTCCGTCGAAGAGTTAGGTTCAAGGGATGTTCCGGGGCAGGCTTCCTGGCTCTCGGGTCGTCGCCGTCATCCTTCGCCTTCCCATACCCGCGTCTTGAGAGCGGGCACAGTGGCTGGCCCTGAGTTGCAAGCGGTATGATGAAGCACCGCGCTTGCCTTTGGACCTCGAAGGATGCGGCTCGCCGATCACAGTGGCGGGACCGCGGCCGATTTACACGGCCTTTCCTTTTCCTCCCGGCTTCGAGCCGGGAGCACCCACGGAACACATCATGTCAAAGAGCAAGACTCACGACGCAACAGTAACGCCCGGCGCGAGGCGATGTCAAGCACACGATTCGAGGCGTGTTTAATGTTACCGGTGCGGGGCTCTCCTGAAAGTTACATTCTTCAATGGCTTGACAGGGCACAACGTCAACCCGAGGCGCATCCGCGAGCCTCAGCCGCTGAAGAGGCTGCGCAGCACAAAGCCCGCGTTGGCGGGCCGCTCAGCGAGGCGGCGCATGTACCACGGGAACCAGTAGCTTCCGTACGCGATCAGCACGATCGAACTCCAACCCTCGCGCGCCAGCCGGATCTGCTCGGCGCGCTGAATGCCATACAGCATCTGGAATTCGACGCTCCCCTTGCCGAGGCCGAGCGATTCCGCGTGGCGGATGATGCGCTCGATCATCCTGACGTCGTGCGTGGCCATGGCGGCCCGCACGTGCGCGGCGCGGGCTTCGTTATCGAGGAGTCTTTGGGCCAGTTTGAAATAGTTCTCGTCCACGTCGCTCTTCTTCGGGAAGGCAACCTCGGGCGGCTCCTGGTAGGCTCCCTTCACCAGGCGGATCGCCGGGCCGAGCGGCAGGAGATCCTCGAGGTCTTTGAGGGTGCGATACAGGTAAGCCTGCAGGCAGACGCCCACGTTGGGATAAGCCTGGCGGGCCCGGCGATAGAGCCCCAGCGTCGCGTCGACGTAGCTGCTGGCCTCCATGTCCACCCAGACCAGGCTCCCTGGACCGGCGCGCTCGATGACGCGGCACAGGTTGGCGTAGCAGGTCTCCGGATTGAGGTCCAGTCCGAGCTGTGTGAGTTTTACCGAAACCTCCGTACGGAGGTGGTACACCTCGATCCGAGCGAGCACGTCGAGGTAGTGCTCGGTGACTCGTTGGGCCTCTGTAGGATCGGCGATGTTCTCGCCGAGATAGGTGAAGACGGTGTTGATCGAGAGCTTCTGCAGCGCGGCGGCGGCCTCGAGCGCCTCGTCTACCGTCTCGCCCGGCATGAACCTCTGCACCGCGCGGCGCACGAAGCCGTAACGTGGCGCCTGCTTCCGCAGCCATTGACTACGGGAGCAGGCGAGAAAGAAATTCCTCATCAAGGCCACGTTCGATCTCCCGAGGCATTCAGATTCATCTGAGCTCCCCGGCTTACTGGCCTCCACCTTCCTGGAACGTGCCGCTCAGCGGCAGATCGCGCGACGACCCTCCCACCATCACCTTGTAGTCGCCCGGCGCGAGCTCCCAGCCATCTTTCGCGGTGTTGAAGATCGACAGGTAGTGCGGATTCAGGGCGAGCGTCACCGTCTTCGATTCGCCCGCGCCGAGTTCGACCCTAGCCCAGGCAACTAGCCTCTTGGGGGGCTCCCCGGCGCCGGCGGGCAGCCCCACGTAAACCTGTGCGATCTCCGCGCCGGCGCGGCTGCCGGTGTTCTTCACCGTGAACGAAACAGCCGAGGGCGAGGCCTGCAGGCCTGAGTAGGCGAAGGTGGTGTAAGAGAGCCCGAAGCCGAAGGGGAAGAGCGGCTGCTTGTTTTCGGCGTCGTACCACTTGTAGCCCACCTTAAGCCCCTCGTTGTACTCCTCTTCGAAAATGCGCGTGTTCTCCTTCCAGGGCGCGCCCGGGAACGGCGCTTTCAGATCGCCCGGCTTTGGAGGCGGCTGCTGGGCGAGCGTGGGATGGGGCAGGTCCGCTTCCGACCTGGGGAAGGTCAGCGGGAGCTTCCCCGAGGGATTCACGTCGCCGAAGAGGATGCCGGCGATGGCCTCGCCGCCGCGGATGCCGGGGTACCACGATTCGAGCACGGCGCTCACGCTGTCGATCCACGGCATGATGACGGCGCCGCCCGTTTCGAGCACCACGATGGTGTGAGGATTGGCGGCGGCCACGGCGCTCACCAGGTCGTCCTGGTGGTTCGGCAGCGAGAGGTTGGGCACATCCCTTCCTTCGCTGGTGTGCTGGTTGGCGAAGACGATGGCTACGTCCGACGCCTTGGCGAGCTCGGCCGCGGACGCCGGGTCCGTGCCGGCGTTGTATTGCACTTGCGCGTTCGGCGCCTTGGCGCGAATGGCGGCGAGCGGCGAGGAGGGATCCCACACCTCGCCGCCGAAATTCTCGTTCGCGCCCGCGACGTGCACCGCGTTCCCACCCGGCGCGTCCACCTGCGCGGACCCTCCGCCAGAGAGCACGCCCGCGTCCGCGTGAGATCCGATGACGGCGATCGACTTGATCTCGGTCGCGTTCAGAGGAAGCTGGCCGTTCGCGTTTTTCAGCAGCACGATGCCTTCGTCGGCCACGCGCTCGGCCACCTCCAGGCCGGGAACCGGGTTCACCTCGGTGCGGGCCAGGGAGCGGTCGAAGAGTCCCACCGCGAACTCCGAGCGCAGAATGCGGTGAACCATGTTGTCGAGGCGCGCCATCGGCACGTCGCCGCTTTGCACCGCCTTCTTCAGCGCATCGCCCAGGTAATTGTCCTCGGGCATTTGCATATCGAGCCCGGCCATCACGGCCTTGGCGGTGCTGTGGGTGGCGCCCCAATCCGAGATCACGAACCCCTGGTAACCGAAATCCTTCTTGAGCACGTCGGTGAGCAGCCATTTGTTTTCGCAGGCGTAATCGTGATTCACGAGGTTGTAGGAGCACATGACGGCGGTTACGCCCGATTCCTTCACGCCGATCTCGAAGGCCAACAGATCGCTTTCGCGCATGGCGCGCCGGTCCGCGATCACGTCCGCAAAGTTGCGGCCGTTCTCCTGGTCGTTCATGGCGTAGTGCTTGAGATCGCCCATCACGCCCTGTGCTTGGAGCGCCTTCATTTCCGCGCCGACCAGGGTGCCGGCCAGGATGGGGTCCTCGCCTTTGTACTCGAAAATGCGGCCGTTGCGCGGCTCGCGGGCCAAGTCAATGCCTCCGCCGAGCGACATGGTGTAGCCCTGATCGCGCAGCTCGCGGCCGATCAGCGCGCCGTAGTCGCGCGCAATATCGGGGTTCCAGCTCGACGCTTCCGATTCTCCGGAAGGCAGCACGGTGCAGTAGCGCCCAAAGGCCGAACCGTGCGTCACGCCCACGGCCGCGTCGGCCATTTGCAGGTCCGGAATACCGAGGCGCGGAATGCCGGGGATAAAGCCGGCATTGCCGAGCGACTTGGTGGGCTTGCCCACGCCCGGGGGCGCGAACAGTTCCATCCAGCCTGGGCCGTGCAGCATCGCGACTTTTTCGTCGAGAGTCATTTGCGCAATCAACAGGTCAGCGCGCTTGTCGGGCGAGAGGGTTTTATCCATCCACGGGCCTTTGGGCTTGGCCGGCTGGCCGGGAAACTGCGCTGCAGCCGGCAGGCTGCACATCACGAACAGGTAGGCGGCCAAAATTGCGTGGGACAGACGCACGCCAGTTTGACGAAGATTCATGGTTCACCTCGAGATTTCGCGGAATCGGATTGCTTCATGATGACCAGCGGGCCGAAATCGTGAGAGCGCCGGTGGGCTTGCCGGAATTGCCAGAGCGATCATACTAATGTTCGCGAGCGGCCGGCGCAAGCATTCGATTTGAGCCGGGGCTCGTGGCGCGGGGGCCCGGCGGAACCGTCGAATCTCCCTCTTGCGGCTCCGGATGGCCCCGGCAGCCTGACGACGGATAACTGACAGCGGACCCCTCGTTTCGGCCCGTCCGAAACGGCCATCACCTTTTGTTTCAGTAATATGCTGGGACTACAGCTGTAACTGCCATATTATCAGCAACATGCTGGGGTCACCCAATCTTCAAGACGGGGACCCCTCGTTTCGGTCCGCTAAAATGAGCTATCTCATTTAATTTCAGAAACATGCTGGGATAAAAGGCATAACAATCCTATTATCAATAACATGCTGGGTTCCCCGGAATTCCAAAAATGGAATACGATTTTTTTCAAAAAGATACTGGGTTCGTTCGTAACATTTTTTATTTTCGCGCACCCCGATTGGCCGGGAAGTCTCGAAGACCACTTGATCGCGCTTTTTGTTGCGCCGAGAAGGGAAATTCCGCGTGCCGTGCGGCACATAATCTTCTTGTTTCCAGTAACCTGACGGCATAATGAATGTATCATGCTTGTTTTCAATAAGTTGACGGGTTCCCTTGAATTCCAAAAATGGAATATGAGTGTTTTCAGTAACTTGGCGGGTTCGTTCGTAATATTCTGAATTTCGTTCGCCGCATCTCCCGCGTGAAAGTGCTGCGGGGGAGGTGAGACGGGCCGAAAGGACTGCCAAGTGTCGTCCGGGCGGCGTCCCAGACCGCTCAATCCCATACCTACTGACCACGGACCACGGACAACGGACGACGGACAACTCGACCGGGAACGCGCCTGATCCCGGGCTTGGGGCGAGAAGTACAGGGCCGGCCTCGATGCATTAAACATAGTGGTATTGACTTTATATTACCCAGTGGGCGGATGTCAAGCGAAAAACGCGGATCGGGGGAAATGGTGTCGGTCGCCGTTACTCGGGCGGATCCAGGAACGACGGGTGGGGCGGGTTTGGAACCTGCCCCTATCTCGCCGCAAGGGAAAGCTCAAAACCTACGGCTTCACCCGGAAGGGCACGTTGCTGGTGAGCACTCCGCCCAGAGTGGTCACCTGAACCGGTCCACTGTTGGCGCCCACAGGAACCGTCGTCGTGATCAAGGAGCTCGAAACCACAGTGAACGTTGCGGCCGTGCCATACGATATGGAGTGCGGCAGCTTGCTGCCGCTTTCTCTCCAGGCCAGCTTGCTGGCCATATGTCCTTTGGCCTTGCGCGCCCCCAAGTAGCATAGCCCGTGAGCGAGCTCGCGGAATCAAAGCGGTAGCAAGCTACCGCAGTCCAAACCCGGCGACCAGAAGCCGCGCCGCCCTACTCTCCAGCCGCCGCACCCAGCAGCGACTCGGCGATCTCAATCCATTCGTGCTCCGGCGAACTCTTGGTGGGCGGCCTGCCGGCGCGCCGATACCAGTAACCGGCGTTGGAGGAGTCGCCCTCCTTGCGGTGCAAGTAGGCGTGCACCCACGAGCCCGCCGGGCCCTCGTCCTGCTGCGCCGATTCGTGGGCCCGCTTCCAATCGCCTTTGGCGTCCCACCAGAGGCCGGCGAGGGCCAGGCTCAAGTGGTTGGGGGGTTGGTCGCTCAGCAGGCTCTGGCGAAATTCCTGTAGGGTCATCGAAAACGGTCCAAACCCGTCCGAGATCAGGCAGCCACGCATTGGGCCGTGCGGGTTTTGGCCTCGGGGGCTTACTTCGGCTCTTTCGGTTGCACGATGCCCTTTTGCACGGCGTAGAGGACGAGCTCGGCGGTGCGATGGACGCCGAGGCGGTCCATGAGGTGAGCGCGATGGACGGCCACCGTGTTCGGGCTGATGCCGAGCAACCCGGCGATCTCCTTGTTCGACTTGCCCTCCGCGATCAACTGCAGCACTTCCTTCTCGCGCAGTGTCAGAGTGTCGTAGGAGTCGCCGCCGGCCTGCAGCGCGCCGGTTTTGAGGTTGTCGATCATCAGGCTGGAAATCGCCGGGCTCATGTATGCCCCGCCCTGCGCCACCACCATGACGGCCTGGGCGAGGTCCACGTCGAGCGCGTCCTTGAGGATGTAGCCCTTGGCGCCGGCTTCGAAGGCCTTCCGCACGTAAGCCGGGTTCGAGTACATGCTGAGGATCAGCACCCGGACGTCGGGATTGGCCTTGAGCACCTCCGCCGTGGCCTCCAGACCGCCCAGTTCCGGCATGGAGATATCCATCACCACCACGTCGGGCTTCAGGCGCGCGCAATCGGCCACCGCGGAGAGACCGGTGCTGGCCTCGCCCACCACCACCAGGCGGGCGTCGTCCTCGAGCATGCGGCGGAACCCTTGGCGCACCAGGGAGTGGTCTTCCGCCAGAAATACGCGGATGGGCTTCGACGGCGAGGGCGAAGACATGGCTCTACACTACTCCCTCCACGGCTCGCGGTAAAGAGCGGCCGGCCAGCGGCACCCGGACGCGGACCGAGGTGCCGTGGCGCGGCGCGGTGTGGAGGCTAAGCGCGCCGCGCAGGTGCTCCGCCCGCTCCCTCATGCCCATCAGGCCCAGTCCCTCGCCCTCGGCCTCCACCGGATCGAAGCCCTGGCCATCGTCGCGGATTTCGAGTTGCAACTCGCCGTCGCGCTCCTCGACGGCCACCCAGGCCTCGGTGGCCTTGGAGTGCCGCGTGACGTTGTTGAGGGCCTCCTGCACGATGCGGTAAACGTGGATGGCGTCGCCGGGCGGCAAGGCGCTCGGGAGCCCTCCGGAGCTGAAGTGCACCGGCAGGCCGGCCTGCTTCTCGAACTGGCCGGCAAGCCACTCCAGCGTCTGCTCCAGGCCGAAGTCGTCGAGCACCGCGGGGCGGAACATCTGGGATTGGTCCCGGACCTTTTGCAGCGTGTCCTCCGCCACCTGCTGAACCGAATGCAGTTCCTCGAGCAGGGCCGGATCGGTGGCCGCCTTGCCGCCGGCGCGGCGCAGCATCAGTCCGATGGCCGTCAGAATCTGGCCGAACTCGTCGTGCAGGTCGCGCGCGACGTGGCGCAGCGTGTCCTCCTGTACGTCGATCAGCTTCCAGGAGAGCTTTCTCAATTGCTCCGATTGCAAACGGAGCTGCTCGGTGAGCTGGCGGAGCCTTTCGAAAGTGCGGCGGTTGGCGCGAAAGGTGTAGAGTCCGGTGCCGAGCCCCAGCAAGAAAAGCAGGGCGGTGAGCACGACGATATCCGTCTTCACCGTGCTGTAGACCGCGCTGATGCGCGCGGCGGCTTCGTTCTGGGCCTGATCGTTCAGCCGCAGCAACTCGGCCACGGTTTCGGAAATCTGGATGCGCCTCGGCTCCAGTTCGACGCGCGCGGCTTCGCGCACCCTGGCTTCGTCGCCGCTCGCCGCCAGGCTGAACACCTGATCGGCTGTGGCGCCGAACTGCTGAATGGCGGTGCGCAATCGCGCGCGCATTTCTTCGCTCACCGGCGTGCGCACGGCGAAATCGCCCTCGCGCTCGGAAGCGTCCTGCATGTCGGTTTCGAGGCGGGTGAAGCCCGGCTTCCAGTCGCGCGCCGGGTAGGGCGCCTCGGCCAGCGCCATATCGTGCAACGAAAGGGCCAGAGAGTAGGCGTCGTTCTGCAGGCGAAGGAGCTGAAGCGAGGCCTTGTGGTTGCGCTGCACCACGTTGGTTTGAAAGTCCTCCAGCCACCGCACTTCGTGGGTGGCGTACACGGCGAAGATCACGAAGATCGAAAGGATGACGCAGAGGCCCGCGCCCAGGCGCGCGGTGGGCGAAGGGATGGGACGCAGAGGAGCGGCCTCCGGATGATCCTCAGCAGACTGTGGCGCGTTCGACACCATCTCCACTTTTCCAGCCCGAAGCTGAGCTCGGATCGAGGTCCGCCCGTCCGGCGTTGCGCGCAGAAACGACCTTGTCAACGGGAAGCGGGCTCCCCGGCCGCCCTTGGAGGTGGTGACGCGCCCTGCCAGTTAGCCTCGATGCGCTGGGCGAATTGCTCCAGGCTCGTCCGGGCGGCGGCCTTCTGCTTGCCGCACGCCGATCGCGCATCCTCTGAAGTTACCGATTCCCGCTGGTGGCGAGCGTACCAATCCTCCGCGCAGTACTTGTAAGCCGTAACAGCCTGCTGGGATGCCCGCCACGCTTCACCGATGTCCGCTTGGCCGTGAGTGTGCAGGCCGATGAGCAGCGCAAGTTCTTCCGGCTCAACTTGCCACTGTCTGTCCGTCGCGTTGTATGCCTGTTGGATCTTGTTGCGCTGGTCCAATATTCTATTGCGCTGTTCTCCACTGAACCGGGCGGGATCGAATTCGTCAGTCGTCAGAAAGATGATGTCCTCCGTCGCGCCCATGGTGGCGCCGACCAGCTCCACGATGCGCGTGGCGATGTCCTGCCGCTGCTTCAACTCGTCCTGGTAGGAGGCCAGGGCAAGCTCTCTTTCTTTGAGCTTCTCCTGCACCAGTGAATTGATGATCCCGGCCGCCACGCTGCCGAGCAGCACCGTCACCAGCGCGGCCCCGCCGGCGGATTCCAGGAATCGCTGCCAGGCGGGGGGATGGGAAGCGCTCTCCCCAACCCGCCCTTTGCGCCTGTCAAGGAGTTCCGCCACGAAAGCTTCGTGGTGAAGCAGACGCTCTTCTTCGTCGGACCACTTGGGGGCCTTCTCTTCTGCCATGCGTAACCGTCGTTTACCGCGGCGCAGGTGGAGTCGATTCCGGCTTCGTCGCCGTCTGCGTTGCCGTTTTCTTATGCCTCTTCCTTGAGTGGGGTTTCGATTGAACTGCCTTGGTTTTTCCCTCCTCCTTCGCCGGCGGCGCCTTATCGGGCTCCGCCTCCGGAATCGGCGCCGGCGGTGGTGGCGCCGTGGGCTGCTGAGCGAACCCCGGCGCCGAGAGAGCGAACGCGAACACGAGAGCGAATAGCCGTAACGTCCATTTCTTCATGCACCCTCCTCATGAGTCGAAGCGTTCCCGAAATCATGACCCTCGATCAGTCTCCGGTCAAGTGCACAGAGCTTTTCGCCGGTTCGTCGCTTGGCGATTCGTAGGCGGCTCCCGACGGAGATTATCCGCGGTCGGGCCGCTCGAACGGAATGTCGCTCGTGACTCCCTTGCCTTCCTCCACCACGTAAGTGCGGCCGGCTTCGAGCCGGCCCAGTTCCTGCTTCAGCCCGCTCGGCCACTCGAATTCCACCCGCTCCACGGCGGTGAGCGAGCCCAAACCGAAGGTGACGCTGCGATCCGACTGCGAGAGGTACCCCGAGCCGCTCTTCACCGTCAGCCAGCGCCGGCCCCCCGGGGTCCAGATGCGCACGTTGGCGCCGATGCCGTCGCGATTGGAATGCGTCCCCACGGTGCGAAAGCGAATGCTCCGGTTGCGGCAATCGTTGCGGTAGAGGTAGGCCGGGCCGTTGTTGGTGGTCAGCACCACGTCGAGATCGCCGTCGTTGTCGTAATCGCCGTACGCCGCGCCGCGCGCCACTTTGGGCGCCGCGAAGGCTTCGCCCACGAGCTGGGTGATCTCGCGGAATTTCCCGCCGCCCTCGTTGCGGAACAGGTGCGGCGGCTCCGCGTAGTGCACCGACGACTCCACGGCGGTAATGGCCTCGTCGATGTGGCCGTTCACCACCAGCAAGTCGAGCAGGCCGTCGAGGTCCACGTCGAAGAAGAAGCAGCCGAAGCCGAGCGTCAGGCGGCTCGAGCGGCCCACCGAGCTCTGCGGCGCCTGGTCCACGAAAACCCCGTGCCCCTCGTTGCGGTAAAGCCCGATCATCTGGTCGGAGAAGTTCGTCACCACCAGGCTCGGCATTCCGGAGTTGTCGTAATCGGCCGCGTCGGCGCCCATGCCGGCGCGCGCCAGGCCGTCTTCGTTGAAGGCCACGCCGGCGGCCACCGCGGTCTCGGTGAAGGTGCCGTTCCGGTTGTTGTGGTAGAGCTTGTTGGGCTGGGTGTCGTTGGCGATGAACACGTCCGGCCAGCCGTCCTGGTCGTAATCGATCAGCGTCAGCCCCAGCGACTTCGAGGTGGGATCGTTCAGCCCCGCCTTTCCGGTAACGTCTTCGAAGGTTCCATCGCCGCGGTTGCGGAACAGCCAGAAGGTGGAGCCGGGATAGGCCTCGGGGGTGCAGTACGACTTGGAGTGCCCGTCCAGGCTGCAGTAGATATCGGCCTCCGGGGACCATTTCACGTAATTGGCCACCAATAAATCCAGAAACCCGTCGCGGTTGTAGTCGAACCACATGGCCGACGTGCTCAGGCCGGCGTAACCTTTGAGGCCTGCAGCCTGGGTGGCTTCGGTGAAGGTGCCGTTGCCGTTGTTGCGAAACAGG
>DATJAQ010000344.1:0-18667 GCA_035516075.1 Terriglobia bacterium
GCTGCCGATGGTGAAGGTCAGGTCCACGAAGCGCTCGTCGAAGCGGGTGGCGTGGGTGCAGCTTGCCACCTTGATCAGAGCGACGCGGGTAATGGTGGAAGCGTTCGGGGTGCTGATCGTGAACTGCTGGCCGTACTTCACCGTGGCCGGCGCGCTCGTGATGCTTGGGCGCGAGCCGTTTGAAAGGTAGGGCGGGCTGAAAACTTCCAGGGTCTTCTCCTGGGTTCCCCAATCCGAACCTGCAGAGAGCACGCGTCCGTCGAGCAGCAACACGGCAGTGGAGTGGTAGGTCCGCTGAACCTGCTGTGGGTTGTACGAGGTCCAGGTGTTCTTGACCGGGTCGTAGTCCTCGGGATAGTAAACCGGGTTGGAGTACTTGCCGCCGCCCGACCCTCCTCCCTCCGCCAAGACCGTACCATCCGGCAACAGGATCAGATTCGGGTTCTCGCGGACGGCGTTCATCGGCGCCGGCCCGCCCTGTGCCACCGTCACGCAGGTGGTATTGGGCGGCTGGTCCGCGCCACAGCCGTCAACCCACACCGGATTTTGCTGCGAAAAGTCAATGGTCGACGTACTGTTTGTCGCGGCTGTAGTTTCGTCGTCCCCTTGGCGCCCTCCCACCGAGAGAACCTTCTCGAGCCCCGGAAGCAGAACGGCGCCCCCGTAAATCCGCGGCCAGAAGCTGGGGATGGTGGGGACCGACGACCACTGGTTGGTGGTGGGATTGAACATGGCGTTGTTGATGATCATTCCGGGCTCGAAGATATTGCCCGTCGTCATCAGAATCATTCTTGGATAGAAGTTCGTGTGGGTACTGATGTTGGCCGTGCCCGGGAGCACAGTCCACTTATTGGTCGTAACGCCGTACGTTTCCATCTGAGTGACAATGTGAGTGGCAGTGGAGTTCTCGCCGGATGCCACCAGAATATCGCCGCTCGGCAGCTCAACCGCGGTTGGGTACCAGCGCCCGTAGTTCATAGGCGTAACCTGGGCCCAGGTATTGTTGTACGGGATGTACTCGAGGACGTTGGGGATGCCCGCGTCCGAACCGGCCCCGTAGGAGTCGTCCCTGCCACCCACAATCATCAACCGGCCGTTCGGAAGCATCACCGAGCCCGCGCAAAATGCATCGACCGCGAAAGGAACGTTGTTTTGCGTCAGGGTGTTGGTGGTGGGATTCCAAACCACGGCCACCGAACCGGTGCCCGAGCCGACCGGCTGGTCGCTGTACCACATCAATACGCTGCCCGTATAAAGCAAAGATGCGTGGATTGCGATAGCGTTCATCGGGTGGGGAGCCGTCCACGAGCCCCCCGTCTGAGGCGCCAGCAACCCGCGCGCCTGAGCTGGCTCCGGGCCGGCCAAGATGACTCCTACACCCTCGGCACGCTTCGGCGTAAGCCCCACTGAGAATAGCGATACGACCATCGTTATCATAAGGGCGAGCAGCCGCCAGGGGAAGGCTCGTGACGCAGCCACCTTAAATAGACGTTTCTTGCAATTCATGCGACCTCCGTTCCGAAACCCTGGAAATATGAAAGCCGTGTCAGCGATTCCTCCGCAGAGAACGTGGAGTCAATTACATCATCGCGACTCAGGGCTGTCAAGGTTACGCTTCGAAGCGTCTCCTTTTCAGTAAACAAGCGGCAGCGAAGCGCGTGTTGCGACAACTTCGCTAACGCTCTGCAGCCGGATCGAAGGGCTCGGCTGTAATCACCTGGGCTGACGACACTCGTCAGACTTGCGCGAGAGAGCGGCGCACTCCGGTGCTTCGGGTCCCGCCTCTCACAAGCCTTCCGCCGCGCAATCTCGTCATAGCGGAGGCGGGTTGCCGGGGTTGTCCGGCGCAGGTGGGTTGTTGGTGTTGTCCGGAGACGGCGGGTTCGTGGTGTCGCCCGGATTGGGATTGCCCTGGTCAGGCGTTGGTGGCTCGGGTGGTTGGCCGGGCGGGAATAAGTTGCCGGGTGGATTGCCTGGTTGCCCGGTTCCAGGACTGCCCTGCCCGGCAGGAGGCTGAGCCTGGCCCGGGGCCCCTCCGGCGCCGATTCCTCCTGGATTGAAGCCAACGCCTAAGAATTCCCATTCACTGTAGTGCTTCTTGTCGTTCCAGACGCGCAGAGAAGCCTGGTCACTGCAACTCGCCACGCCGGCGATGCCCAACCCCTGGGGTCCGTTATTGAAGCCGAATGACGACGATGAGGATGGCGAAGAGCCGGACGATGAGGACGGTCCGGTGGGACGCTGTCCTGTGCCCGCGCAATCGGGCGACTGCTTCGGCTTACCATTCGCATCGAGGGGACGGCTGGGCACGGAGTTGCTCTGCTGAGACGACGAACTCGACGAATTCGGGCCCGACGTTGAGGCGCCGGACTGCCCCGGCACAGTGTCGGACGACAAGCTGAAGCCCGCGCCGAACTGACTGGACGCGTCGGTCCCTGCATTCCCGCCGCCGGTGGACGGCGGGGGCCACGCAAAACCGTTCGGAGAGGACGAAGAGCCGGCCGCGGCTGGGGTGCTGCCACCCAGGTTACCGAAACCGCTCGACCCCGTAGGCCCGTTCGCACCCCCGGAGGCGCTCGAACCTCCGGAGGCGCTCGGACTGAACGGCAGCCTGCTCTGTTGACCCATCGTCCACGAATCCAGGAGAGCGCCGGCGCCCGAAACGTGAATGAATCGCCACTTTCCGCCCGGGGTCATGGGATCCGGCCAACTCTTCCGCAGAAAGCTCATATTATTGGTGTGCAGGAGCTCCTTCACCGAGCTGGGGTAGCGGTTGAAATGCTGCTGGAACAGGTAGACCGCGCGCGCGTATTGCTGACCGCGAAAAAGCAGCTCCTCCTCGCGCTCTCGACGCGCTTCCTGGTAAACGCTGGGTAGGACCGCGAGCAACCCGATCGCCAGGACGCTCACCGCGATCATCATGATGATCATGGCATAGCCGGCGGCGCTCCGGCCCGACGCGGCTCGCTGCGGCGCATGCCTACTGCGGATACGGGAGCTGAACGATTTGATGATAGCTTTCATCTTCAACTTCCACTGAAGTATCGGTGATCTTCAAGACCTTGAAACGCTGCCCGAACTGCTGCCCTTGATGCACCACGTACGTGTCCTGGTCATCGCTCAAATACGCGATTCGTTGGCCGTCGCCATCCTGCTGGTAACCCATGGCTTTGAACTGTACGGGAGGAGGGGGCGGAGGCGGAGGGGCAACCGGGGGGTTCTTGGCGCGTTCAGTGGCATCCTGTTGTGCCTTGATCTCCTCAGGCGTGGGCCCAAACTCGAAGGGATTGCGCGTGAAGTCAGGGAGGGGGCGGCTGTCCAGGTCCTTCAGCACGTCCAAGCGAAGTTGCGGGTCTTCTGCCGCCGCTAGCGTCCCCGGAACCGCCCGGCCAGAATCGGCCACGACTGTAGCCGGAGTCCTACTTGGCCCGCCCGACACGGCGGTGGCCTCCATAATCAGCCGCGCGAGCGCCAGGGCGGACACCAGGACCAGCGCAGCAGTGAGCAGGCGGCGTTGGGCGATCTTGGTCATCGGCGCCCTTGCGGTGTTACGTAGAGCTCGGCCAGGAGGCGGAGACCCAGGCCACCACTCTCTCCCGGCTGAAAGATGATTCCGCGAACGAGCAAGAAATCGCTCGACGTCTCGAGAGCGTGGGTAAAGTGCAGCAGGCTCTCAAAAGACCCTTCGACGCTCACCTGGATGCCCAGGCGCTCCAAGGGCTCGTTCGGATCTGACTGAAGCCGGTAAGCAACCTGCTTCAGATTGATGTGGGCATCCTGCGTCAACTGGTGGACGAGACCGGCGGCACGCGAATAGCCTCGCCGCCGGGGAGCAACGTGCTGGTCGAGAAACTCCTTCAGCTCCTTCTGGGAGGTGGGAAGTAAGGCCAGGTCTCTTTCGAGCTGTGCGATGCGGGCCTGCGCCAGCCTGATACTCAGGCGAGACGAGTCAAAGCGGTGCTGCTCATCCTCCGCCGCGTTTGCGAGAGGCCGGGCGACGGCCAGGTAGAGCCCCAGATCCAGGACCACCATGATCAGGGCAGCGGCCTGGATGACGCCGGCGAGCCTTTTGCGTGTGAGTTTCTTCATCGCACGTTCACTTCGGCCGGGTGCGCGCGGCCACCGGCACCGCGGCTGGCGCGGGCGAGGGCTCGCCGTGCGCGTGGCCGCCCAGGTATCGCACGGTGCAATTAATACTGACGGGCGCGCCGTTGCCCTTCTCTTCAAAGCCCTGGCTTGTCACCGTGACCTCGGTAAAATCGGACGCATCTTCGAGGCGGCTCAGGAAGGTTTCCACGGGCGCCTCACCCGATCCCTCGATGCCGAGGTGCAGCAACGGCTCGCTGGTGAGATCCGGCGCGCTGAGCGATGTCAAGCGGACCTCCGGCGGCATCAGCGCCGTCAACTGGTCGGTGAGCTCGGCAAACGAGAGCCGCCGCTGCTCAATGAGATCGTTCACAAACGCGACTGAGCGCAGCAGCTCCCGGTTTTGAGGCTGCTCGAGACTTTGACGCAAACCGGCCTCACGCGCCGCGAGGGCATTTAGCTGGCCATCCTCTCGGTCCGCGGTCTGGCGCACGGAGCTGTATCGCCGCCAGTCGGACTCGATCGAAAATACGATCCGGACCACGAGGACGAAACTGACAAGAAGCACGGGCAGCGACCAGGCCAAGGCGTGGCGTTGCCGGAGACTCTGCGAGAGCGACAGATTGAGCGCGACTTTCATATAGGCTGCTACTCGCGATTCGCTACCAGCCCCGCCAGCGGCGCACCGTAGGTGCGGAAAAGCGCTTTTTCCTCGCCGACCAGCAGGCTGCCGAGACCGGGATGGGGTTCGAGCGGCTCCGCTGCGCGGCCGAGGGCCTGAGCCAGGCGGTCCAGCCACGCCAGCGTGGCCGGGGGCCGTGCGCAGAACCACACGCGGCCCAGAGGCAGCTCGAGGCGATCTTCAGTGGAGGCCACCACACGCGCCGCCTCCGCCGCCACTTGTTCCAGGTATTCCGCCTCGGCGAGCCCGGAAAAATCGCGCGTTCGCCAGAATCGGAGCCGCTCTCCCTCGGCGACGGCAAACGTCGCCGAGCTCGAACAAACATGAACCACGAGCTGCCCGCGGCCGCCCTCGTCCGGAAGCGACGGCAAGAGCGCGAGGGTGACGGGCAGCATCATCGCGCTGGAGCGGTTCACCGCCTCCAGCACGCCTTCGAACGCCGCCAGTACCGAAGCGCGTCCCGCCACGGCCGTCACCTCCAGCTCACTCGTCGTCGGACGCGTGGTCTGATAGGTGATGCGCGCCTCCTCCGGAGGAAAGGGCAGACTCTCGCGCATCTTCCAGGCGATCAGGGTGGCCGCTTCGCGCGCATTCGCGGGCAGCGTCTCGAACGGAAACACGCCCACGCGCACGGCGCCGTCCGGCAGAAGCAAGCCCACGCGCGTCTGGCCGTTACCCACGGCCAGCACGGCCTGCTCGAGCGCGCCCGCCAGGGCTTCGGGGTTCAGCACCGCCGGACCGCCCGGCGACGGAGCCACGCAGCCGGGCGGAAGGGCCTTCCATGCCAGCCGGCCCACCTGGGCCCCTCCGTTGCCGTTGTTCTTGCCGGCCAGCCTCGCCGCCAGAACGAAGTCCGGCTGGATCTCGAGCAGCACGCCCGGCAGGCTGAACGCGGCCGTCCCTGTCCACGTTACGCGATGCCACAGTCCTTTGAGTTCGTCTTTCCAGTCCATAAGCGCAGAATCCAGAAGTCAGGAGTCAGGAGTCAGAAGCTGACTCCTGACTCCTGTCTCCTGTCTTCTGACTGCTGTCTCCTGCTTTTTACGCCGCGGCCTCCACAAACGTGACCTTGTTGATCTCGCGCAGTGTGGTGGCGCCCTCCCGCACTTTCTCCAGCGCCGACTCGCGCAGCGTCACCATGCCTTCCCGCCGCGCCACGCGCCGCAGCTCGGAGGTGGGGCGCTTTTCGAGAATCAATTCGCGCACCCCGTCGCTGAGCGCCAGGAGTTCTCCGATCGCGGTGCGCCCGCGAAACCCGGTGAAATTGCACTGCGGGCAGCCCGAGCCTTCGTAGAAAACAGCGCCCTTCCATGCCGAGGCGTCGAGGGCTGACTCCTCCATTTGCTCGCGGCTAAGTTCCACCGGACGCTTGCACACTTCGCAGATCAGCCGCACCAGGCGCTGCGCCAGGATGCAGTTGAGCGCCGAGACGAAGTGATAGGGCTCGACGCCCATGTTGAGGAAACGGCTGAGCACGTCGAGCACGTTGTTGGCGTGGACGGTGGTGAACACCAGATGTCCCGTGAGGGCCGATTGAATGGCGATCTGCGCCGTCTCGTTGTCGCGAATCTCGCCCACCATGATCTTGTCCGGGTCGTGGCGCAGGATCGACCGCAATCCGCGGGCGAAGGTCAGCCCTTTCTTTTCGTTCACCGGAATCTGGGTGACGCCGCGAATCTGGTACTCCACGGGGTCTTCAATGGTGATGATCTTGTCTTCGTCGCTCTTGATCTCCGAGAGCGCCGCGTAGAGCGTGGTGGTCTTGCCGCTGCCGGTAGGGCCGGTGACCAGCACCATACCGTAGGGCTCGCGGATGAACCGCCGCAGGCGCTTGAGCTCGCGCTCCGAAAGGCCGAGCACATCGAGGCGCAACTGGCGGAATTTCTCGCTCAGCGACTCCTTGTCGAGGATGCGGAGCACGGCGTCTTCACCGTTGATCGACGGCATGATCGACACGCGGAAGTCGATGGGCCGGCCCTTGTATCGCACCCGGAAGCGCCCATCCTGCGGCACGCGGCGCTCGGCGATGTCGAGCTCCGCCATTACTTTGATGCGGGTGATGAGATTCGACTGGAACTCCAGCGCCAGCGGCCGCATCGCCTCCTGCAGCACGCCGTCGATGCGGTTCTTCACCACCACGGCGTTGTCGTGGCTTTCGATGTGAATGTCGCTGGCCCGCCGCTCCAGGCCGGCAAACAGGATGGAGTCCACCAGCCGGATCATGGGGCTCGACTCCCGGTCCTCCACCAGAGATTCCAGCGAGAGGCCCTGCTCGGCGCTTTCCTCGCCTTCGCGGATCACGTCAAGGCGAAAGTCCACGGTGGCTTCGTCCAGCACGCGCTTGGAGGGCTCGGTATTCTTCAGCGCCTCGCGCACCTGGCTGAGCGCAGCCACCTGGACGCGCAACCGCCGGCCGAGGCGGGTCTCGAGCTCGTCGAGCCGCTCCAGGTTGGTAGGGTCGCCCACGGCCACGGTCAGGTCGCCGTTCTCGCCCTGCAGCGGCAGAAACTCGTAACGGACCATCAGGTCGAGAGGAATCGAGCTCAGCAGGTCCTTGTCGAGAATGAATTGGCTCAGGTCAACAAAGGGAAAGCGATAGCGCGCCGCGAGCTGCCGCGCCACCTCGAGTTCCTGCTCGAGATTCGTCGTTGGGGTTACGCCTGAGGGTGCGTCCGCCACTACCCTTCCTCCGTTCGTCGAAGCCGCTCCGCCCTCTTCCTCAACGCCTCACCCCCGACGCTAGCCGACCTGCCCGGCCAGCGAGAACAGGGGCAGATAGAAAGCCACAAGCACGAAGGCTACCACGATCGCAATCAGGGCGATCATGACCGGATCGACCAGCGAGATCAGCGTGGCCAGGTCCACGTTCACGTCTTCTTCGAAGAACTCCGCCATGCTCTCCAGCATCGCCGACAGCGCTCCGGTGCCTTCACCGATCTCCATCATGTCGATGGCGGCTGCGGGAAAAAACCCAGTCTGGCGCAGGCTTGAGGTCAGCGAACGGCCGCCCGACACTTCCTTTTCCGCCGCGGCGATGGCCTGCACCATCAAGGGGCTGGTAACGGAGTGGCGCGCCGTTTCCAGCGCCTGCATCACCGGCAGGCCGCCCTGCAACAGCGTCCCGAAGGTGCGCGCAAACTCCGCCACCGAGAACTTCAGCAGCAGCTTCCCCACCACCGGCTGGCGGTACTTGAACCGGTCCCAGGCCAGTTTCACCTCCGGCGACTTCCACAGCTGGCGCGCGCCCAAGGCCGCCAGCACCACTCCGGCGAGGAACACCCAGGCGTAATGCTTGAAGGCCACCGAGAGGTTGATCACAAACAGCGTCAGCGGCGGCATCTTCACCTGGAGGTCGGAGTAGAGAGCCGAAAACCGCGGCACCACGAACCCCACCACCAGACTGATGAGGACGACCAGAAACAGCATCAATAAAGCCGGGTAGATGAGCGCCGCCAGAAACTTCTTGCGGAAACCGCGGCTGATCTTCTGATACGTCACGTACTGGGCCAGCACCTTGTCCATGCTGCCGCTGCGTTCGCCCGCCCGCAGGGTGGCGCAGTAAATCTTGGGAAACCTGCCCGACGATTCAAACGCCTCCGAAATCAGCGCTCCGGAGCGCACGCGGTCGCGCACGTCCTCCAGCCCCTCGCGCAGGGCCTCGCTGCGCGTCTGATGCGCCAGCAACTCCAGCGACTTGTGGAGCGGCAGGCCGGACTTTGACAGCGTCAGGAACTGCTGGTTGAAGATGACGAAATCGTCGGCTTTGAGCTTTTTTCGCCGGCCCGCCCGCAGGCGAGCCTCCAGGCCGCCCTTGGCCTGCAGCGAGAAGATGTAATAACCCTCCGAGGCCAGCCGTTGGCGCAACTCGGGTTCCGACGCCGCCTGCTCCGTCTGGCTCAGCACGCGCCCCGCCGGGGTTCCAACTTTGCAGACAAATTCCATCGGAAAAATCCGCCGGCCGCTCGGCGCCTACCAGGCGCTGTACGACGTCCCATCGAGCGCTTCGGCAGCGGAGCCGCTGTGCACGTCCACCACGCCGGTGGCCGTCTGGTCCGGGGGCACCGGCACCTCCTGCACGTCCACCTGCCAGGTCTCGGCGGTGCCCGTCATGGGGTCGACGGGAACGGCGTGCAGGTACCCGGAGTCCACCAGATCCTGCAGCGACTGCGGCGGCGCCTGCTTGTCCACCGTATACTCGTCCACCACCTTGCGCAGCGTGGCCAGATCGTCCCTCAACACGGCTTCCTTCGACCGTTGGATGGCCGTGTGGTAAGCCGGAAAGGTGATGGCCGCCAGCACCATGATCAGGGCCATCACCATGGCCAGCTCGAGCAGGGTGAAGCCTCGCTCCCCGTGCTGCGCCCGGCACGCCCGCCTTCGCAGATTCTGTTTCGCCCTCGTCATCTCACCAATCCGAGTATTGGGTCCCGTCCAGCGCGGTTCCGTAACTGAGCGAATAAACGTCGAAGACGTCCTCCCCGCCCCACGACTTCGAGTCCGGATCGTCCTGCATCGAACGCATGCCCCAGGTGGCCTTGCCCGTCATCGGGTCCACGGGGATGCGGCGCAGAAACTTGTACTTTGCCGTGGCCGTTCCCTTCAGCACCACGCCGTTCACCAGGGTCTCCAGGTCCGGCGGGTATCCGAAGGTGTTGGCTTCGCTCGGGATCATGCCCCGATCGGATAGATCCTTATACCGGTCTACGGCCGTGCGAATCTCCCGCAGAACGCGGTGCAACTCCATCTCGCGCATCCGCTGGGCGTGGACGCGGGCGATGGGGATGGCGGCTCCCGCCAGCACCGTCATGATGGCCATGACGGCGATCATTTCCACCAGCGTAAACGCCTGCGCATCCAGGCCCCGGCCCGCGGCCCGCGCGTCTTCCGGCATGGGAACGCTCACCGGCTGCTTCATTACGGCTGCACTCCCAGTTCCGGGCGTAACGGCGGGGTGGGGCCGGAATCCGACGAAACCACCGTGGCCGAGTTCGGAATCACGTCGGGCAGGCGCACCACGTGCGGATTCAGCATGATGAGCACTTCATCGTCCATCGTGTTCTTCGTGGTCTCGGAGAAGAGATACTTCAGCAGCGGAATGTCGCCGAGGCCGGGCAACCCGCTCACCACGTTGGTGCTTTCTTTCTGGATCAATCCGCCCAGCAGGCTCACCTCGCCTTCCTGAAGCTGGATGTCGTGCTCAATGCTGCGCTGGCCAAACACCGGCTCGCTCAAGCCGCCGATGGTCTCCGTGCCGGCCTGGGACGTGATCTCCACCTTGGCGTGCAAGGCAATCTCCCCGGTCTGGGTGATGTGCGGGGTGATTTCCAGGTTCACGCCGATGTCCTGGTACTGGAACTGGGTGCTCGCCAGCAAGCCGGTGGTGCCCCCCACGCCGGCGGTGCCGCCCGTGAACGAAGGCAGGAAGCTGCCCACCGCGTACGGAATGCGGCTGCCCACCTTGAGCTTCGCGGTCATGCCGTCCGTCACCCTCACCTCCGGGTTTTGCAGCACGCGCGTGGTGGAGTCGCTCAGCATGGCGTTGGCCGTGGCGCTCGGCAGCACCCAGGCGAAATCCGCCGTGCTCAGAGGACCCGACAGCCCCACCACCCCCGCCGTTTGGGTCTGGCCGTTTACCGTACCGCTCACCGCCGTATTCGGGTTGGGGATCACGGACAAGTTCGTCACCGGAATCAGCCCCAACTGCGTCATGCGGTCGCGGTCTGCCTCGATGATGGTCACATCCACGAGCACTTCGGCCTTGCCGAGGTCGAGGTTCTTGATCACCTCTTCCGCGGCCGCCACCTTGTCGGGCGTATCGCGAATGATGATGGCGTTGGCGGCGGGATTGTCGATGATACGCTGCAAGCCGAGCACTTGGCGCAACGCGGTTGAAATCTGGGTACGTTCCTGCGGCGCGAGCGGATTCGACAGGTGGATGGTCTTGAGCACGTCGTCCTGGTATTCGCGCCGGTTGGTGGGCGAGTCGGGGATCACCAGGATGGTGTTGGTACTGATCGGTTTCCAGAAGACGTGCGCTTCGTACGCCGCCGCCTGCAGCAAGTCCGCCGGCTTCACGTTGTTCAGGTCCAGCGCGATGTTGCGGCCCGGCTGATAGTCGTAATTGAACACCACGTTCAGGTCCAGCAGCTTGCCCAGCGCCTCGAACACCCGCCGGCTGTCGGCCGAGAGGTGAAAGTGCGCGATGGGCTCCGTGGGCAGCGCTTTGAGCTGAACGCCGAGCGGAGCGGCGGGCGTCTCGGGCGGCGTCAGGGCCTGCTTGAGGGCCTTCTCCCGAGCCTCCTTGGCGGCCGCTTGCTGGTTGAGCAGCTTGCGCAGTTGCTGCTTGGCCGTCTCGTTGGTCGGGTCAATCTTCGCCGCGCGGTCGTACTCCCCGGCGGCCTCGTCCGTCCGGCCCTCGGCCAGCAACTCGGCTCCCTGGGCGAGGTGGAAGTTGCCCGCCTTCGTCCTCGCAAGCTTCTCACTTATCAGGTACTTGGGGTTCTCAGGTGACGCCTGAAGGGCCTTCCGGTAGTCGATCACCGCGGTGTCGTAGTCTCGCTTCAGCTCGGCCTTGCGGCCTTGCTGGTACGCTGCCGACTCCGGGTTGCAAGCAGCCGTCGCCAGCACCCACACCGCACCGCCGGCCAGCGCCAGCGCGCGGCCCTTGCCCGTCCCAAGCCTCGGTATCAAGCGGTCACCTCTCACACGATTATCCTCCATCGAGAACCACCAGCGCAAGCCGCGCACGCCGGGGCGCCGCGCGCGGAGTGCGGCGCTTTCCGGCGGCCCTGGTGGCACCGCCGCCGAACTCGTAGCGAGTGGGATCTTGAGCGGAGCGAAGGGGGGCTGCGCCTCCGAACGATCTTCAGCCTACGAGGCCGACACCCCGCCCGACCGCTGCCCGAGCGGAGGCCTTACGGAGTGTTCGACGAAACGTTAGACGCAGCAAACCGGGAAGGGTTTGGCTAACCCGGCGAAAAGGCGGGGAGTCAATCGGCAATCGGCAATCGAAAATCAGCAAGGGTCAATCTTCAATGAGTCGGCGGATCGGGGTCCGCGGCCGGCGGTTCAGCATCGGGGGGCGTCTCGGGCTGAACCGGCTGGGGTTGGACTTCACCCGGCTGGCCCGGCTGAGGTTGGGCGTCCAGGCTGCGCAACAGCTCACTGGCCAGCCCGGCCACTGCCTGGTCGGGGTCTTGGGCCGCCTGCTGAATCAGCGCGTGCCCGTCGTCGCGCTGCGAGAGCGCCTCGACGACGTTCAGCCTCACGGCGGGGTCGCTCTGGCTGAGCTCCTGCCGCAGCAGGTCGAGCGCTTCGGGCCCGTTGATCCTGCCCAACGCCTGGATGGAGTAGTCGCGCAGGCTGCTGTCCGGATCGTTGAGCGCGTCGCGCAGCGATCCCAGCACGAGATTGGAATCCAATTGTCCGTCTTGCTCCAGGTACTGCAGCGCTCGCAGCCGCGCCACGCCGTCTCCGTTGACGATCACGTTCTCAAGCTCGTCGTAGGCTTCCCTGGGACTCAGTTTCTGGAGCCGGGTGAAACCGGAGTCCTGCTCCACCGGGTTCGCGCTCATCAGGGCTGCGCGCAGGCTTTCGCGCTCTTCGGGAGCCGTGGGGCTGGCCGCCGGGGCCGCCGGCGGCCCCACGTCCACCTGCGCCCCGGTGGCGGCGCTCAGCAGAATCACGCGCGCCTGCTTGGCGTCCGCGGCCGAGGCCAGACTGCCGAACACAACGTAGTTCGACCCGCCCAGCAGGTCCCGGACCCCTTGCGCCACCGGGACACCGGAAAAATGGATCGAGACCGCCTGGCTGACTTCCTGCAGGCCCCGCACCTCGATCCCCGTCCGTTGGCCCACCTGTTGAAGCACCTGTGAAAGCTGCACCTTGTCGGCCGTCACGCTCAACAGGCCGGCGGCGTAGTCCACATGGAGCGTAGGCCCGGCAACTCCCGCCGAAGATCCCGGAGCCACCACCACGGCGGGCGGCGCCGGCTTGACCGGGCTATACACCTGCGGAGCAGGCGCCGAGTTTTGTTGCTGGCCTTGCGGCGTTCCGGGCGGCACCGGCCGCTGCAGGCCGATTCTCCCCCGCGCCGGCGGCACCGGCCGCTGCAAGCCGATTCTCCCCCGCGCCGGCAGCATCAGGCGCCGGTCGCCCGGCAGCGCCGGCTGATTGGGTCGTGGGAAGTGCGGACCCGGCGGCGCCGTTGACGGTTGTGCCTGAGCGCGCAACCCCACCGGCCTGCCGCCCGCCATCAACCCCAGGAGCGCGGCGGCCGTCAGGAGTTGCCTCAGGGCCCTCAGCCCTCGACTCGACTGCGGGTGCCGCTCGCCCAACTGCCGCCCGCGCCCTTCAAGCCGGGCGCCCTTCTCCGGATTTGAATTGCAATCCGACTGACGTTCCATGGAAACCTAACCTCACGCTGATTCTGCCACGCTCTCCCGCGAAACTCAAGTTTACGGAGGAACGCGGCCGGGCTTTGGTGCCGCCTGCGAGACTCCTACCCTGCTGAGACGCTCGGGCGGGCGCGAGGAAAGCCGGGTCTAGGGTGCTCCTGCCACGCCACCTCCAGAAAAGGGAAAATGCCGGTGGCCACGGCATGGGTTTTGTGCCGTAGGCCCTTCTGTTGGCCGCTCTAACGGTGATTATTCACGAAGCCGTCCCGTGGCTACCCGCTTCATCACCGCCTGGATGCAAGATCCGCTCAAACGGGTAGCGGGCCGAAAGCCGCCTCCGTACTCCGTCCAATTTGTGGACACCCGCCCCTGCACCGGGCGTTTGGCGCTCAGTTTCCCCAGCCCAACTCACTCAAAACACAGCCGAAAACATTCCGTCCCGATTTTCCCGCCCGTGCCCACCGTCCCATTTTCAAGTGTCATCCTGAGAGGAGTCAGAAAATTAGGAGTCAGAAGTCAGGAGACAGGAGGAAAATGCAAAAATCAGAAGGCGGAAATCAGAAAGCAAAACAAGTCACACCAGGATCAACTATCGAGCAGCTGCGATTCACGGTCATCGACGGTCGACCACCGATCCACCAGCAGCGATCAGCGATCCACGATCTACGAGCAACTGACTCCTGACTTCTGACTCCTGTCTCCTGTTTCCTGACTTCTGGCCGCCAGCCCATGCCCACCCACAAGCCGTCAATCACCGCCCGGCAGAAGGCCCGCGAGAAACGGGCGTTCGAAAAGCACTTCGCCCGGTGCCGCCAGCACGGCTTTTACTTCGTGCACCGCTGGGGCCATTACGTGCTGCCCTTCACCAAAAGCATCAAGCGCCTGGGCGAAAACGGCGCCGCCTTCCAGCGCCTCTGGGAGCGCCTCGAGCGGTGGCTGGTCCCCGGCCCAAGCGTAAGCCTCCGGAATCTGGAACCCGGAATCACGAAGCATGAACAACCAGTCATCGACCACGAACTACGATCCACGATCTACGAACACCACACCACCGACAACGGACCACGGACAACTGACAACGGACCACGGACGACTGACACCGGGCAACGCAACAGCACCTGGTTCCGCTGGATCGCCGCCAAGGTGGCTCGCGCCCTGGCCCAGGTACTCTGGCTGCGGGTGCGCCTGATGCGCGAACGAAGCCACGACCTTCAGGTGCGCCTCGAAGCCCGCCTGCGCACCATGGCTGAAATGCAAGCCGTCCTGCGCGGCCGCCGCGGCGTGGAAGCCCAGGCACGGCTCAGGGAGACCCTGCTCCCTTCGCTCGGGCCCGCCCTCAACGAATACAGACTGGCGCGGATGTACGGCCGCGACCCCTACGCCATTTTCCCCCTGCGTTTTCACGGCTACCTCGCGGAAATGATCGGCGACGCGATTGCGCCCTCGCCCCAGGCGCGGCTGGAGCGCACCCGCCTGCGCAATCGCACCCGGCTGCTGCTCGAGGCCTATCACACCGCCGCCGGGCTCGATCCCGGCGGGACGGCGGAGGCCGGGGCCCACCCGTCCTCGAAGGCGCCCGGCGCGTCCAGCCTGGCGGACCGGGTCGCCGCCGCCGGAGAAGCGATCTCCCAGCTCCAGTCCGAGCGGCAACGCATCCGCGCGGCCCTCAAAGCCTGCCAAGGGACGGAACCCGCGGGTAGCAGCGTGCGTGCGGAGCTCGAAGAGAGCCGCGCGACGGTGGAGATCGCTCTCGCCGAAGGCCGGGCGGAGCGGCGCCGGCTGAAGGCGCTGGCCGTGGTGGAAGCCGGATCGGCGGAGAGCTTGGGCAACCCCTTCGCCGCCCCCTCCGAGGTGAACGACCGCGCCTCAGGCCGGGTGCGCCCGAAGCGCAAGCCCACGCCCGAGGGCGGCGTTGATCCCTCGCGGTCCGCCGAACAGGTGCAAAACGACCTCGAAAAAGAAGCGTTGCAGCGCGAGGCGCTGCCTGCGGCCGAGCGCGAGCGCGCCGACGCGGTCGATCGCGACCTCGCCGCCCTTCACGGCTTGAGCCTGGACGAAATGCGCCGCCGCCGCGCCGCGCTGCCCGGTTTCGCGCCCGCGCGCCTCTTCTGGCACCCGGAGCGCGGCTTCTGCATGACGATCCGGAGCTGGCGCGGCGAGCGCGTGGAGCCGGTGCGCCAGAACCCTGCCTCGCGCGAGTTCGGGTGGTGGCCGGAAGGCCTGGAGGCCGAAATGCGCGCCCGGGTGCAGGCCCGCAGGCGGCACGCCGGCGGCGCCTGGAAGCACCAGCCCCTAGGCTACACCGAGCTCAGCCGGTTGGTGGGCCGGGCGTTCGGGATGAGTGCTCCGATGGCCGATGGCGCGCCGCCCGCTTCTTCGCCTGCGCCCGTGCCTGAAAAGCGGAAGCGCAAGTCGTCCGTTGTCCGTCGTCAGTCGTCAGTTGTCCGTCGTCCGTTGTCAGTCGTCCATCCTCCGTCGCCTGCCGGCCGTTCCCCGTCGCCCGGATCCCGCCGTCGATCATCGATCGGCCGCCGCACTCCGGCTGCTGTTTCCAGCCCACTGACCGTCGTTCAGGCCCCTGTGGCGCACGCTGATTTTCGCATTCGAAAAGCATCCAAGCGTCGCGGCAAATCGCAAATCACCAATCGCAAATCACCAATTTCAAATCGTCACTCGGCCATCGTCAATCGGCAATCCGAAGTGGCCCGCCTGCTCTGGCTGCTCACTCACGAAGGCGAGCGCCGGGCGGAGCGCGAGGCCCGGCGCCTGAAGCGGAGGGCCGCGGCCGGGCCGGCCCCGCACCCCCAGGCGAAGGCGCCCGCGGCTCCCGAGCTCCCCTTCTCCCCGCTCCCGGCGCCGCCGGCGGACACGCTGACTAGCTATGTAGCCTCGTGCGAAAGGGACGATTTCGAAGGCGAGTTCCGCGGGGCGGAGCGCCTGGCCCGGCTGCGGCGCGCCCTCGGACGGCTGCTGGCGGCGCTGCACGGCGAGAACCCCGAGTTCGAGCGCCTCCAGCCGCCCGAGGTCTGGTTCAAGCCGGAGCTCAAGCGCACCCTGCGCCAGGACCTCGGCCTCGACCCCGCTCCCGCTCCCGCCGCCGTTCCGGTTTTTCCCTCGGCGGACGAACTGGCAGAGGAGGCCGGCCCGGCGGAGGGTGGGAGCGAGATGCCGCTGCCGCCGCTCGAAGCCTTCGTGAAGAAGCGCCGCCAGTTTCTGGAGTGGCTCGACCGCACCATCTATATCTGGTGGGAGCAGGAATGGGCCCCCACGAACGACTGAAGGGCAACGCGGAAGTCAGAAACAAGAAAGCGGAAGTCAGAAAGCTGAAGTCAGAAAGCTGAAGATATGAACCACGATCTGCGAGGCACGGGTTATGACAGCGCCACCGCTCTCCTGACTCCTGACTCCTGTCTCCTGTCTCCTGACGTCGGACGACGGACAACGGACCACTGACGACGGACGAAATACAATTCGCCGGGAACTGAAGCCATTGGTGCTGCTAAAATCGATAGCCATGAAATCATTTCGATTGGCCATTCTGATCTCCGCCATTCCGCTCCTCGCGGCTTCTCCCCATCCTGCTGCGGCTTCGAGCGCTGCCCAGGCGGCGGCGTCTGCCGCGGCGCCGTCCGCGCCCGCTTCCGGCGCCTCATGGGCGCTGGTTTCGAGCGCCCCCGTCGAGGCGCGCATCCAGGCCGAGTTCGATCAGCTCGCGTCCCAGCGGCAGGCCACCCTCAGCACGGTCAAGTCCGTCGCCCTGGCGGCGCGCCTGCATCCGTCGCTCACCCTCGAGCTCGTCACCGCCCCCAACGCCCGCGCGTTCCAGCGGAGCTTTCGCGGTGCTCGGCCGCAGCCCGGGCCGGAAACCATCCGCCAAGCCTACGTGCTCAACGTGGCTTACGACGCGAGGCGGGGTCGATTCGAGGCGAAGCGGGTGCGCATCACGGCGGTCAGCCCCGAGGGCCTTCACAACGCGCTGATCAGGCTCTCCGCTTTGCTCACGTCGTTCGCGTCCGGCAGTGTCGGCGATAGGGTTCCCGAGCCGAAGAGCGTGATGGAGGAGGAGGGGGGCCGGGCCGGCCTCCTCGAGATCAAGGACTTCCCTTCCTTCGCCGCGCGCGGCGTGGTGGAGGGCTTTTACGGCACGCCCTGGAGCCATCAGGATCGCCTCGACATTCTGCGCTTCGAGGGCGAGCACGGCATGAACGCCTACTATTACGCGCCTAAAGACGATCCTTACCATCGCGAGCACTGGCGCGATCCCTATCCGCCCGACAAGCTGGCCGAGCTCGGCGAGCTGGTGCAGGCCGCCCGCGCGAACTTTGTGGACTTCTGCTTCGCCGTCAGCCCCGGCCTTTCCATGACCTATTCGAGCGACGCCGATTTCGACGCCCTCACCGCCAAGCTCACGAGCGTGGGCAAGCTCGGCACCTCGTGCTACGCCCTCTTTCTCGACGACGTGCCCGAGGAGCTGAAGCAGCCGGCCGATCAGGCGCGCTTCAAATCGCTCGCCGCCGCCCACGCTTACGTGATCAACAAGCTCTACCACACCCTGATCGCGCAGTCGCCCGCCAACCACCTGGTGGTCACCCCCACCACCTACACCAACGGTTTCGGCGGCCGCGATTACATTCGCGACCTCGGGGCCGCCGTCGATCCGCACGTGGACCTGGTGTGGACCGGGACCGAGGTGGTGTCGCCCGTCATCACCGTCCCCCAGACGCGCGAGTGGTCGAAGTTTCTGCGGCGGCCGCCGCTGGTGTGGGACAACTATCCGGTGGACGACTTCCGCCGCTGGCGCCCGTTTCTCGGGCCCCTCGTCGGCCGCGCGCCCAACCTCGAAACGGTGGTGCGCGGCCTGGTGTCGAACCCCATGAACGAAGCCCACGCCTCCATGCTGCCGCTCTGGACCATCGCCGACTACCTGTGGAATCCCCTAGCCTACATTTCGCGGCAGGCCGAGCAGCAGGCCCTGACGGCCCTCTACGGCCCCGGCGCCCCCAAGCTTTTCGCGCCCATCCTGGCGGCCTACGGCGATTACGGCTGGCAGGAAAGCGTGTTCACCCCGCTTTTTTCGCCGAGCCGGCTGCCCATCGACCTGCCGGAGATGAATCGCCGCCTGGCCGCCATGGACCCGGCGTTCCAGGCCATGGCAGGCCGGCCGGAGTTCGCCCAGGTTGCGTCCGAGCTTGCGCCCTTCGTCCAAAACACCCGGCAGCGGGCCCTGGCGATGGGCGCCGATCCCGCCTTCAAGCATCTGCCCGACGGCACAGTCCAGTGGGATGAGGATTACGGCGTGCTCACCGCGGAACGCGTCGCCACCCCTCCCACGCTCGACGGCGACTTTGCCAAATGGGCGGCAGGCAAGACGTATAGCCTAGATCCGGCGCCGCCCCGGCCGGGCGCCACGCCCGCTCCGCCGCCCCCGGTTCCCTTCTCCGGGCGTTACGCGCTTGGCTGGGACGATCGGTACCTTTACCTCGGCGTCGATCTCACCCAGCCGGAG
>DATJAQ010000345.1:0-3618 GCA_035516075.1 Terriglobia bacterium
TCCGGAACCGTCACCGATCCATCCGGCGCCGCTCTCTCCGGTGCGGCGGTGGCGGCGAAAAACGTCGACACCGAAGCGGTCCGCACCACCGTCACCGATGCCGAGGGCCGTTACCAGTTCTTCTCTCTGCCGGTAGGGCAATACGAGCTCCGAAGTGCCAAGGCCGGCTTCAAGGAAGAAGTGCGCACCGGAGTGCATCTGGCGGTGGGACAAAGCGCCACCCTGGACATGGAACTGCCGGTCGGCGAATCCAGCCAGCAAATCACCGTCAGCGGCGACGCGCCCCTGGTGGGCGAGACCACGGAAAGCATCGCGGGCCTGGTCGGCGAGCGCCAGATCAAGGACCTCCCCCTCAACGGCCGAAGTTACGACGAGTTACTAACTCTGAATCCCGGCGTGGTCAATTTCACCTGGGAGAAAACCGGCGGCATCGGCGTCTCGAACTCCACCACCGGAAACAACTTCGCCGTCGAAGGCAACCGGCCCCAGCAGAATCTGTTCCTGTTGAACGGCGTCGAGTTCACCGGCGCGGCGGAGAATAACATGCAGCCCGGCGGCACCAGCCAGGAGTTGCTGGGCGTCGACGCCGTGCGCGAGTTCAACCTGCTCGTCGATTCTTATGGCGCGGAGTACGGCAAGCGTCCCGGCGCGCAGGTCCTGATTGTCACCCAGTCCGGCACGAATCAGTTGCACGGATCGCTGTTCGAATTCCTCCGAAACAACGCCTTCGACGCCCCCAACTATTTCGACACCGGCTCCGCCCCCGGCTTCGAACGCAACCAGTTCGGTGGTTCGCTCGGCGGCCCGCTCCAGAAGAACAAGACCTTCCTGTTCGGCAATTACGAAGGCTTCCGCCAGCATCTCCACCAAACCGGCGTGGATCTGGTTCCCGACGCCAACGCGCGTCTCGGCTACTTGCCTTGCAAGCTGATCAGCCCCGCGCCCAGCCCCTGCCCCGCCTCCGGTCTGGCCTTCGTCGGCGTCACTCCGCTGATTAACGCATGGCCCGCGCCAAGCCCCGGCGCTCCCGACTTCGGCGGAATTTCCGAGGCTTTCAACAATCCTCTCCAGACCATCCGCGACGACTTCGCAACGCTCCGCCTCGATCACGTTTTTTCCGAAAAGGACACCCTGAGCGCCGCCTACACCATCGATGACAGCGGCGACTTCACGCCCACCAGCACCAATCTCTACAGCACCGACGTGGAGAGCCTCCGCGAGCAGGTGGCGAGCGCCGAGCAGACCCACGTCTTCTCCCCCTCCCTATTGAACACCGCCCGTGCCGGCTTTTCGCGCGCCGGCTATTTCTTCACGGGCGAGCCGACCCCTGGGACTCCCGCGGCCAGCCTGCCCGGCTTCCTCGCCGGCCGCCCCATCGGAGCGATCGTGGTCGGAGGCAGCGCGGCGTCGAATCCAACCGCCCAACTGAGCCTCGCCGGCAGTAACAACGGAAGCAATCTCGACGTTGCCCGCAATCTGTTCACTTATGAGGACCGCGTGTCCTTCACCACCGGCCGACATCAGTTCGACTTCGGAGCCTGGTTCCAGCGCCTGCGGTCGAACGAGAACCTGGCCCTCAGCCAGTATGGCCAGGCAACGTTCACCAGTCTGCAGACCCTGCTGAAAGGCACGGTGGGCACTCTTCTGTACGATCCCGCGCCCACGCCGCTCGGCTGGCGTTCCTGGTTTGGCGCCTGGTATGTCGAAGACGTGATCCGCCTGAGTCCAAGCCTGACCTTGTCGCTCGGCTTCCGCGACGAGTTCACCAACGGCTGGAGCGAGGTCCATGGCCGCGCCGCCACCTATACTTTCGCCGATGGCATCATCTCGACCCAGCCCACCGTCGGAACCTCGGCCTTCACCGTGAACCATGCGAAGTTCCTGCCGCAGCCGCGAGCCGCCGTGGCCTGGAGTCCTCTCCGCGGCAAGCGCACCACCGTCATCCGCGCCGGCTTCGGCATCTACAACGACCTCCAGGACGCGCTCGGCTATCGCACCGATCAGAACGCGCCGTTCAACCCGACCTACAGTCTTCCGAGCCTCCCCGTCTCTCAGTTGCCCGTCGTGCCGGATGCCCCCGTCCCCGCCACCGCGAAGCTGGTTCCCGGCGGAGTGCAGCCGGACATGCGAACGCCCAAGCTCGTGTCCTGGTCGTTTCGAATCCAACAGGAACTTACTACGAACACCGCGCTCACCGTCGGCTACATCGGCTCCCATGGTTATCACGAGATCATCGGCATCGACGCGAACGAGCCTTTTCCAGTGATCTGTCCGGCCTCGCCCTGCCCCGCGACTTATCCCACTAACTTCCCCGCCGGCATGGCCGGCTCACCGGTTCCGGCCGGCACTTACTACGTTCCCACGGCGACAAGGGCGAATCCCGCCATCGCCAACACCTGGACTTACTTTTCGTTGGGCGACAGTTCTTACAACTCCCTGCAGGTGGACCTCAACCGCCGCTTCAGCCGCGGCTTTTCGGTCCGCGGAGTCTACACCTGGGCGAAGGCGATCGACGACGGAGATTCGCTGAACGCCACCACCTCCGGCGGAGAGCCCGCCTTGGCCTCGAATCCCTTCGACCTCCGCGCGGACCGCGGCCTGGCGAACTTCGACGTCAGGAACGTCGGCGTGGTGAGTGCCGTCTACGCCTTGCCCTTCGGCCGCAAGACACGGGCCGGCGGCTGGACCATCAATTCGATCGTGACGCTGCAAGGCGGCTTCCCTTTCACGCCTCAGCTCAGCTACAATCCCTCCAACAACGGCGATACCAGGAACCCCGTGCGCCCCTACGTGAACGCGTCGTTCAGCGGCCCGGTGATCCTGGGAACCCCCGCGCAGTGGTTCAATCCTGCCGCTTTCCTGGCAGCGCCGAGCGGCAGCGGCTTCTATGGAAACCTGGGGCGCGACACCCTGATCGGCCCCGGCCTGGCCACGTGGGACTTGTCTTTCCTCAAGGACACGCCTCTTCGCGAACGCCTCAATCTTCAGTTCCGCGCCGAGTTGTTCAACCTGTTGAACCGGGCCAATTTCAACACTCCGAACGCCATCGCCTTCACGCCCACGGGAATCTCTCCCACGGCCGGCGTTATCACCAGCACCTCCACTTCGTCCCGTCAGGTCCAATTCGGCTTGAAGCTGCGCTGGTAGGAACGCCGATACCGCCGAACTCTCCCGCCCGAGCCGTCGTATAGTTCTCGGAGGAGGTCGATATGCTCAACCGCAGGAACTTTCTCGTCGCCGGCGCGTCTTCCGCCACCGCTCTGCTGGCCCAGGCTCCCAACCAGCCCGCCGCTGGGCCTGCCCCGCCCGCTCCCGCGTCCCCGTTCGCCGATCCCGATTTCGGCTTCACCGCCCTGATCGCGTTGGGCAGCTCCTACTATCGCCAATGCGACCCCGGCAAGCTGCTCGCGATTCTCTCCCAGATCGAGCCGGGCGACTTCGAATCCGCCTGGAAGGCATTTCACGACGCAGGCGTCGAGGCGCAGGTGCTCGCGCAGGATGCCGCAAGCAAGCGGCACACGGTGAGCGCGCGGGAGGCCTACCTGTGGGCGGCCGGCTATTTCAAAGCGGCGCTTCGCGCCGTGGATGGCAGCAAGGATCCCGACCGCGCGTATCCCT